>PMLH01000229.1 GCA_003159055.1 Myxococcales bacterium | reverse complement strand
GTCCGAGTCAAGGCCACCCGGCCATAGCTCCGGGCGGTAATCGAACAGCTAGTTTGATAATCGCCCTTGACGAAGGTTACGGCAGGAATCAGAACTTTTGCAAAGGCCAGGGAGGGTTCGTGATTGATAAGACTGTTTCATCGGTCGAGGTCGCCGTTGCGGATATCCGTGATGGGGCGACGGTCATGATTGGCGGTTTTGGCACGGCGGGCCTGCCGTTCGAGTTGATCGATGCGCTGATCGCACAGGGGGCCCGGGATTTGACCGTGGTGAGCAACAACGCCGGGAATGGCGACACGGGACTCGCGGCGCTGCTCAAGATGGGCCGGGTTCGCAAGATCGTTTGCTCCTTTCCGCGCCAGACCGACTCTCATGTGTTCGACGGGCTCTACCGCGCGCGAAAGATCGAGCTTGAGCTCGTGCCGCAGGGCAACCTGGCGGCCCGCATCCAGGCGGCCGGTGCCGGCTTTGGTGCGCTCTATACCCCCACCGGATACGGCACCTCTCTCGCCGAGGGGAAGGAAACCCGCGAGATCGGGGGACGGCAGTACGTGCTCGAGTTCCCCATCCGCGGCGACGTCGCGCTCATCAAGGCCCACAAGGGCGACCGTTGGGGCAACCTTGTGTATCGCAAGACGGCGCGCAACTTCGGGCCCATCATGGCCACGGCGGCACAGCGAACCATCGCCCAGGTCAGCGAGGTCGTCAGTCTGGGCGAGCTCGACCCGGAATCGGTCGTAACCCCCGGAATCTTCGTACACCGGGTGGTCAGGGTTGGCGCGCCATCGGCGCCTGCGAGTTGAGGACCCATGGCCTTCAAGCGTCGCACCCGTCACGAGCTCGCGGCCCGCGTGGCGCGCGACATCCGTGAAGGGATGTATGTGAACCTGGGCATCGGCTTGCCGACCATGGTCGCCGACTTCCTGCCGTCCGACCGCGAGATCGTTCTGCAAAGTGAGAACGGCATCCTGGGCATGGGCCCCGGCCCCCTTTCCGGCCAAGAAGATCCCGAGCTCATCAACGCCGGGAAAGAGCCGGTGACATTGCTCCCGGGCGGCTGCTTCTTTCATCACGGCGATTCGTTTGCCATGATGCGAGGAGGCCACGTCGACGTCTGCGTGCTCGGGGCCTTCCAGGTGTCGGCCCGGGGCGATCTCGCCAACTGGCACACAGGTGCGCCAGACGCGATACCGGCGGTTGGCGGGGCCATGGACTTGGCCATCGGCGCTCGGCACGTGTACGTGATGATGGAGCACACCACCAAGACCGGCGAGTCCAAGCTCGTCGAGCGATGCACCTACCCGCTGACGGCGGTTGCCTGTGTCGATCGGATCTACACGGACCTGGCCATCATCGACGTCACCGCCCGCGGCCTCGCCGTGATCGAAACCGTCGATGGGCTGACCTTCGATGATCTGGCGCGCCTGACCAAGGCGCCCCTCCGTCCGGCCTCGGGTTGAGCATGGGAGGTAGAAGCGAATCAAGAGCATTCACCGGAGCTCGGTTCTGGTGTGGACGCTCTTGCTCGCGCTGGCGGGGGCAGCGGGGTGGTGGAACCTTTTGCCGGTGACAAACTGGAGGACAACCTCCATCCCGTCGGGCGCGTGTTCCATGCCGCATCGACTCTGCTGTGCGTTTCGAATTCCTTGGCTGGTGAAGGCGTGGCCCTGGGTGCTCAGGCCGGCGAAGGTCGCCTGCGCAAAGTCGCCCAGGAAGGCGGCTTCACACGTTTCCGCCGCGCAGCGGAGACGCCGTTCAACCTGGTGCTCGAAGCTCGCCCGTAGCCATTTCACCACGGGGCGCGTGAGTGACGGCGGGCTTTGCCCGAAAAGGGGTGGCGCCGGTCCGAGAGGACCGGCGCCCAACGCCTTGTGGGTCCAGGGGCGCAGCTCCTGGGCGGGGTCGAGGGGCCGAAGGCCCTCGTGGGGGCACGAGGCAACGCCCCGTTCTCGTCGGTTTGAGGTCGCGCCGACGAAGGCGCCAGCGACTTCGCTAGCCCCGGAACCGGGGCCGGATCCGTCGCCGGAACCGGCCGCTGGAACCGGCCACGATCTCCAGCGGCGCTACGCCGCCAGCTCGGCCAGCTTCGCTCGCACCTGCTCGGCGTGACCGGCCGCTTTCACGGTGGGCCAGTGATGGGCCACACGGCCGGCCGGATCGATGAGAACCGTCGAGCGAATCACGCCCATGGTCTTCTTGCCGTAGTTGTTCTTCTCGCCCCACGCGCCGTATTTCTCCATCACGGCATGGTCGGGATCCGACAGCAGCTTGACCTTCAACTTGTACTTGGCAATGAACTTGTGATGCGTCTCAGGGGTGTCACGGCTGCAGCCGACCACCAGAGCATCCAGCTTGTCGAAGCTCTGCAGAGCCGACGTGAATTCGCAGGCTTCGACCGTGCACCCCGGCGTGTCGTCCTTGGGATAGAAATAGAGGACCAGCCACTGACCGGCCAAATCCGACAGCGCCACTTTGGCGCCGTTCTCGTCTTGCAGGGTAAAACTCGGTGCCCGCTTGCCGACTTCAAGGTTGCTCATCGCTTGCTCCTTCTATTGCTATTTGAAATCGAGCAGGTGGCGTCGACGCCCCGTCTTGTGTGCGCCATCGCTGGCTTGCTGGCATTCGACGCAGAATTCGACGTATGGCATGGCTTCCAGTCGCTTGCCGATCGGCTCCTCGCATTCGTGGCAAAGCCCAAACAGCTCGGGCTCGCCGTCGATGCGCGCCAGGGCGCGGTTCACCCGCGCCAGCACGTCGGTGCGAGCTCGATTGCGCTTCGACGCGATGACCTGGCTCATTTCCACCAGGGGCTGCTCGTCCTCGTCGCCGCCGACCCGCGCATCGTCCTTGCGAACCGGCTCGATGGCCACGTCCCCTTCGGCCAGAATTTCGGCGCGCAGTTCGAGCAGGCGTTTCTTCCATTGCCTAAGTTCAGATGCGGTCACGGTTTCCTTGGATGCCACGGAAGCGAAGAAAATGCACTCAGGTCATGGCAGTCAGTCTTCCTCGTTCGGCTCGGCCGGCACGGGGGCGCCGAGTGTCCTGGCAGGAGAGGTGCGCTGCGGCAGGACAGCCGAGTCGAACCCGCAGCCCGCAAGCGAGGTCCGGATATCGTCGAGGGAGCCGTCGACGTCGATGGCGCAAGGCTTGTCGGCCAGCGACGCCAATGCCTTGGCGGCGAATCGACGGGCCAGTGGATAGCTGCTGGCGAGAAGTCGCACAATCGAAGGCGCGGCCGCGGTCTTGTGTTGCTCGGCCAGGGTCATCGCGGCGACCACTTGTTCGTGCGGTCGTCCGCGCACCAGGGTGGCCAGCAATGCGTTTGCTCCGAGATCGCCGTAGAGCGTACGCAGCCGGCCACGATCGAACGTCTTGTTCCACAGGCGCTCCATGTCGTCGACCAGGGAAGCAACCGATTGGTCGGCGTGACAGAGCGCACATTCGAGCGGGCGGTCGCCCTCGACTCGCTCGCGATCGGTCGGCGAGCCGATGCGATGGTAGCGGGTCAATCGGTAATCGAGCGCCATGTTCTTGCGAGGCATGTGGCAGGCGATGCACGCGCTGCCGGGGCCGCTGACATCGTGGTGCGTGTGCGCGGCCAGGCCTTCCGCACTGGCGTACGACCGATGACAGCCGAGACAAACCACATTCCCTGCGGGCGTTTCCAATCGTGCCAGGACTTCAGGCCGGTCGAGCGCGTGCGGATCGTGGCAGGCGGTGCAGGCGAGGTTTCGGCCTGGGCCACCGAGCAAGAAATCCCTCGCTTCCCCCGAGCTCGTCGTGCTGCCGCCGAGCGGGCCGCCGTAGCGACGGCCGCCTTCCCAGGTGTAGGGGTAGCGCGAAAACAGAACCTGGTGACATCGGGCGCAGGTTCGGTTGATTAGCAACGCCTGGGACGGTTTGCCGGTTTCCGGCCGCACTTCCAGGAAATCGGAGCGGGGTGAATAGGACGTGCGTACGTGCGGATCGGCAACGTGCTCGCGGCCTCCGCCGTGACAAACTTCGCAGCCGATGCCCTCCTCGACCAGGTGCCTGCCTTCGAAATGACTGTCGAGCGAACGGATACCGGCGCGCGCGGCCCCTTGGTCGTCCGATTGCGCGCGCGGCGTGCTTGCGGTGACGAAGGCCGCTTCGTCCGCGACTGCTGCGCGAAAGGCGGCTGCCCGGGTGACGTGGTAGCCAAATCGCCGTTCCGGCGGCAGCAACCGATCCACCGTGACGCCCTGGTAGGTCGGATGGGATGGACCGGCCAGCTCACCCAGTATGGAATCGAGCCAGGGCACGGTGTTGTGGCAGAAAATGCAAGTGCGGTTCCACACGCCACCGGCGCGCAATCCCGGCCGTTCGTGCGTCATCACGGAATAGCCCTTGGGTCGATAGCCTTGGCTTTCGTAGTAGTAGGTGACCGGCAGGACCAGTTCTGGGCCGAAACCGCGGTGAATCTCGTCGGTCGCGGTCGCCACTTCGACACCGGCAAAGTCCTCGCGGTAATGGTTCCCGATCACGCGCGTGACCCGGAAGAGATGGCTGCCGCCAGGCGAAGCGATGCGAATCAATCGCGCGGCTCCCTCGCGGAAGAGAGTCGCGCTGTCCGCTTTGAACTCAAAGGTCTCGCCAGCAAAGGGCGCGCGTAGGGTGGCCCGGTCAGGGTCGCGGGTCATCTGCCGCATCGGCGAGGTATTCCACTTCGTGTACTCCGACGGATGGCAAGGTGCGCACGAGGCAGAGCCGACGTAGTCCCTACGCAGAATATTGCTTCGGGTCTCGCTTCCTTGAATGGGAGCGCTTGTCCGCGAGGCGGGCGCCCCGCAACTGGCGCCAAGGATTGCTGCCGTGACCGCAGTGAACGTCCGCACGCCACCAGCATAGCGCCAAGGATCGGCTGAAAGCTTGCGGCTACGCTTTTGCCATGCGACCGCTCGTGCGCAATTCCTCCAATGCGGCCTCGAATTGCCTCTCAGCGAGGCGTTCCGCCAGCTCAGGAGAGGCGACCATATAGGACTGCCAGGCAGCAGCGGTGAATGCTTCAGGCGGAAGGCCAGCCTTGGCTGCCATTTCCGCAGCTTTGGTCAAGAGTCCGTACATAGCCTCGGCATTGTCCAGATTGACTTCGACGAGTCGCGGCTCGGCGATCGTGTCGGAATGTGTCTTTTGTGTGTTGATCATCATGGTCCCATTCCAATAGAAGCACCCGGTTGAAGACGTCAATCTCGCTGGCAGCCGCCGAAGCTGCGGTTGCATCATCTGCAATTAGGGAATAAGCCTTGTCCACCATGTTGCTGTGTGTCCGTCGCGAATCTTTCGCCCGAGTCAGGTCAGGATTCGCCGTCCCAAGCTGGCTCCTTCTCGCCGTGTTGTTCGTTGGATGTTCCAAAGGGCCATCGGGTGGCGCACCCAAGGGCCGTCCAGCGCCACAAGTCATTGTCAGCAAGATCGTGGCACGCGACGTTCCAGTCGAAGTTCAGGCGCCGGTCGACCTTCGCCCGCTCGAACAAGCGGACGTCGGCTCGAAGGTGCTTGGCTACGTTGATGCCATTTTCGTCGAGCGCGGCGACCGCGTGAAAAAGGGACAAATCATCGCCCTTGTGAGGCCGAGCGATCTCCCCGATCAGCTCGCCGCCGCTCGCAGCAGCATCGGACAGATCAAAGCGCAGGCGGCGCTTGCACGCACGAACTACGAACGCGCAAACAAGCTGGCTCCGTCAGGCGTGGTCAGCCAGCAGGAGCTGCAAGCGGCAAGCGCAGCCCTCGCCTCGGCGGAATCCTCGGAGGCATCCGCCCAGGCGCAGATTTCGGGTCTCGCCATTCGTTTGGGCGAGACGCGCATCGCGTCGCCAATCACCGGATACGTTTCCGCACGTCGGCTGGATCCCGGCGCTCTCGTCGGGCCCCCCGGCGGAGGAGCCATCGTCACCGTGGTGCGCATGGACAGGTTGCGCGTCTTCTTGACCCTCAACGAAACCGACGCCACGGGGATTTCCGTGGGCATGGATGCGCACGTCGAGCTGGACGCTCTGCCAGGGCGCAGTTTCACGGGCAAGGTTGTGCGGGTAGCACCGGCCTTCGATCCGCTGACCCGCACGCTGGAAGCCGAGGTGCAGCTTCCCAACGATGCCGGAGAGCTGCGACCAGGTATGTACGGCCGCGGCTCTATCCGGCGCGAAGTGCACCCGAACACCCCGGTGGTTCAGGTCAACGCCGTGCAAATCTCGTCGGGCAAGAAATACGTGTTCGTCCTTCACGACAGCAAGGTCGAACGTCGTGCGATCACGACCGGCGCCGAGGTGGACGACGGCAGTTTGCTCGAAATTCGCTCGGGGCTCGCGCCCGGCGAAGAGGTCGTGATTGCCGGCTCGGACGGCCTGGCCGACGGCGCCCAGGTGCGCGTCACGCGCGACGTGAATCCCTACACCGGTGCTTCGACCGCTGCGCGACCACAGGCCGAGGCCGAGCCGACGCACAACCAAGCGCCGAGACACAACTGATTCGCTCGAAGATCCAGGCGGAAACTCCCCATGTGGCTTACACGACTCGCGTTACGCAACCCGGTCCTTATCCTGATGATGTCGCTCATGCTGGTGGTGCTGGGCGTGGTGTCGCTCAACCGGCTGTCCGTCGATCTGTTCCCCGACATCACCATCCCGGTCATCCGCATTGCCACCTTCTATACCGGCGCCGGCCCGGCTGACATCGAGAAGTCGATCACCCAGCCCATCGAGCGCGCGGTCAGCGCCTCGCCTGGCGTCGACCGAGTTGAAAGCTCGTCGAAGCAGGGCGTTTCCCTGGTCAGCGTGTGGTTCAACTACGGCACCAACCTCGACAACGCGCAGTTCGAGGTGTCCCAGCGTATCGCCCAGATCTTGAACACGCTGCCGCCCGGCATTCAGCAGCCCTTCGTGCTCAAGTTCGACATCACCAACATCCCCATTCTTGCCGTGACCGTGTCCAGCGATTCGCTCGACGAAAAGCAGCTTTACGATCTGTCTTACAACACCATCGAACCGCAGCTCGAACGCATCAATGGCGTGGCCAGCGCATCGGTCGGTGGCGGCAAGGTGCGCGAGATCGAGGTCATGGCCAACCGGAGCGCACTGCGAGCGCGAGGCATCGGCATCCTCGACCTGGCCAACTCGGTGCGGACTTCGAACCTGCTTCTGCCCAGCGGGAGTCTGCGCGCCGGGGATCGCGACTACAATGTCTTCACCAACACGCAGGTTGCAGACGTGGGGCCGCTCCGCCACGTCGTCGTGCGCTCGACCGCTGCCACGTCCGGGCAAGCCCAGGGCGTGGTGCGGGTATCCGATGTAGCCACCGTCGAGGATCTTGCCGCGGATCAGACCGAGATCGTGCGCGTGAACGGCCGGCGCGGTGTCTACCTGCGCGTGCTCAAGCAACCCGGGGCCAACACCATCTCGACCGTGGATGCGGTTCGTGCCGCGATTCCCAAGCTGCGCTCGGTGCCAGCCAACGTGAAACTCGACATTTCGTTCGATCAGTCGGCGTACATCCGGTCGGCGGTGGCGGCCCTGCAACACGAGGCCTTGCAAGGCGGCCTCCTCGCCATCCTCGTCATCTTGGTCTTCCTGATGAACATTCGCGCGACCGCCATCATTGGCATCGCCATTCCGCTGTCTATTGTCGCCACGTTCATGCTGCTATTCTTCACCAACCAGACCTTGAACGTGTTCACCCTGGGCGGGCTTGCCCTCGGCGTCGGGCGGTTGGTCGATGACTCCATCGTCGAACTGGAGAACATCCACCGCCATCTGGCCTCAGGCCAGAATCGCAAGCAAGCCGTGCTGCTGGCGGCGCAGGAAGTCGCCATGCCCATCCTGGTGTCGACCATCACGACCATTGTGGTGTTTTTTCCCGTGCTGTTCATGGCTGGCATCGCCCGCTATCTCTTTTTGCCGCTGGCGCTCACCATCTCGTTCGCGCTCACCATGAGCTTCTGGATCTCGCGTACGGTGACGCCACTGCTTTGCTATTACTGGCTCAAGGAGGGCGCGCAGGAACACAAGACAACCGGAATCGCGGCCGTGGTCACCGGGTTCTTCGACCGTATGGATGCCGCCTACGCCGGCACTTTGCGCTGGGTGCTCGCGCACCGGTTCTGGACGATCCTCGGCATCGTGCTGTTCTTCGTTGGCAGTCTCCAGCTCAAGAAGCTGGTCGGCAGCGAGTTCTTTCCCGAAACCGACGAGTCGCAGTTCAGCATCACCTACAAGACGCCCATCGGGACGCGGGTGGAGAAGACCGAGGAAGTCACCCAGCGCCTGGAGAAGATTGTCCAGGACCAGCTCGTGCCCATGCGTGTCGGCGGCAAGGAAACCCCCATCTACACCACCATGCTGTCGGACACGGGGTTGCCTCTCGGCCGAACCGCGATCTTCAGCACCAACACCGGCACGCATTCGGCCAATTTGCAGGTGAATCTCGTGCCGCGCATGGAGCG
>PMLH01000539.1 GCA_003159055.1 Myxococcales bacterium | reverse complement strand
TCGACGATGGAAAGCTCGCAGCCCGAGCAGCCGGACAACCATTCGAATGAAACCGTGACTTTGCCCATGGCGTCCCCCTAGCCGGAAAGCAGAAGTTCCTTGAGACAGGCGTTTTCCCCGGCGTGTAGGATTTCCAGCTCGGCGCGCTTGCCGGTGATTTTTTGCACGTAGCCGCAAAACAGGCCGTGGTTCATCATGCACAGGGATTGCTTCTGTTCGTGTCCGTAGCGGAACAAGGCACAGCGAACCATGCAGTTGTGGAACACGAGCTTGACCGCCTGCTTGCCGTCCTTGTCGTAGATGAAGCTCGCGGCCGCGGCCGGCTTCCAGGCCTCGAACGGCCATTCGACGCCGCTTGCCTTGAGCGCCTCGCCGACGCGGCCAAGCGCGGCCAGGATGTCGCTTTCTTTCGCGGTGACGTCGCTCTTGAGGCCCACGGTCTTTCCCGCGCGGAAGGTGACCGTGTCCGCACCACGCCCGAGCACCTGCTCCAGGCCATGCGAGAGCGAGGCCATCACCACGAGAAGGCCTTGCAATTCGTCCCTTGTTTCAGACGGACCCATACTGTCCTCCGATCCAGGCAGATCGAGTCGCAAGCCGCGAAACCTCAGCCGGCTACGACTTGGGTGCCCTGCTGTCTAGTTTTTTCAGGTTCAGATCCAGGGAGCGATTCTCGGGATCGAGCTTCTTGGCGGCCAACCAGTACTGGCGCGCCTCATCGACGCTCCCTGCCCGCAAGGCGGCGAAGCCTCTGTCAACCAGCGAGGAAGCGACGCCTCCCGAACGAGCAGCCTGGCGCGATTCTACGCCGGCTGGGGCGTGCGCCTTGCGCTGGCCGCCGATCCCGTCTTCTTGGTTCGGCGCCGACACCTTGTCGAGTACCCAATCATCGATGCGAATGGCGGGCAAAGAGCCTGTCTGACGGCGCGAGGAGTTCGAGCGTTCGTCGAGCGTGTGCACGGCTTCCATCAGGGCTTGCTGCCAATTGGCATGGATGCTTGGCTGGATTCCATCTGGAAGGGGCGTCGTCCTGAATACCCCGTCCTGAGCGTCCAAGATTTCACAAAGCGCTTCCTGCCCACGCAACGAGCCCCACGTCGCGTGCACCAGCTGACCTTCCTTGACCATCACGGATCCCGACGCACCACTTGCAGTGATACGGAGCGCTGCACTTCGTTGGGCCAGGCAAAGCATTTGGATTAGGTCCGCTGCAGAAAGAGTCGAGAAGCATCCAGACAACCGGTGTACGCAATCGAGCGCTTCGTGGACAATCTTTAGGACTTCTTCGGGGGTGCAAGGCTTCTTGATGAGACGCAGACAGCCAAGGCCCGCTATTTGCTTTTGCAGCAGCTCCACGTCGTGGCTGGTCTTGACGACGTAGAGCGCCTCGGGGAACTCGATGGCTGCCCAGCACACCAGATTCACGCCACCGGACGCGGGCAGGTCGACATCGCTGACCAGCACGTCGATGCCGATGTCGCGCATGATCTCTCGCGCGATGTCGGCCGTGGATGCAATCAAGACGTCGAAGTATGCGTTGCCTTCGAAAAGCGCACGATGGAGAGCAAGGCAGGGTTCCTTGTCCCCATCAAGAATAAGCACTTTTGGGCGCCGTCTGGGCATTCGACTTCCCTACTATCGTTTGGCACGCTAGCAAACTGAACCGCCGCCCTCCAAATAACTTCTGGACTTTGTGGTTGGCGTGGATGGCGGCTTGACCGCTTCTTTGTGCGGCTGCTTGGGTGTAGAAAAACCAGCATGCGCCTTTTCTTTCGGCTCCTCAAGATAGTCGGACTCTTGGTGGGCGTCCTGCTGTTGACGGTCGTCGCTTTGTTGGCGGTCACCTTTTCCGGAGGTCTACCCATCAAAGATGGGCAGCGCCTCGGCGGCGTCGAGGTGGTGAAGGATGGCATCGTCTCGTCGTTCATCGTCGACGTCGATGACAAGAACGTGCTCCTGATCGACGCTGGCAACGATCGCGAAGCCAAACCCATTCTGCTTGCGCTCGGCCGCCGCAACCTGGGGCCCGGTGCGGTGAAGGCGATTCTGCTTACCCATGGCGACCGCGACCACACCGCTGGCGTGCTTGCCTTTCCGACCGCGCAGGTGATGGCCCTCGAACCCGACGTGGGTTTGGCCGAGGGCCGGGAAGCCAGGGGCATCTTCAAGCTGATAAGCCCGCCCCAGGCCAACGGCATCAAAGTCGCACGAGCGTTGCACGAGGGCGATCGTCTGAGCTTCGGCAATCTCGAGGTTCGCGTGTTCGCGGTTCCCGGGCACACCAAGGGCAGCGCCGTCTTCCTCGCCCGCAATGTGCTCTTTATGGGCGACAGCGCCGAGGCAACCAAGGACGGCAAGCTTGCGCCCGGCAAACGCCTGTTCACCGACAGTCCGGCGCAAAACCGAGCCTCGCTGCGCGCGCTGGCCGCACGACTTCGGCCCATGGCCGCCGACGTGAAAGCCATCGCCCCCGCGCATTCCGGGATGCTGACCGCCGGGCTTGCCCCGCTCACGGACTTTGCGGCGAGCGAAAAGTAGGCGATTGGGCCTGTCGGCGCTGTTTGACCGCAAGCTGCGTGCAAGCCTGACTGATGGACGAAGCGTAGCGTAGCCCGAACCCCTCCGTGCCCTCCGAGCTCTCTGTGACCTCTCCCTTCTGGACGTGGCCCACGACTTGGGACAGCATCGTGGAGGTGATGATTTGCCGATTTGCGCCCCTGGCGGTCGCCGTCCTGCTGCAGGCTTGGCCAGCCTCTGCAGCGACGGAGGTGGAGCCGGTGGAGCCGGAGCCGGCGGTGAAGATGGGTCCCTTCGATGGACTAGCACACCATTTTGCCGGGAGTTTCGCCGGCATGAATCTCAGCTTCCAACTGGCCGCGGTGGCAGCAACCGCCACCATGACCAGCCAGGACGCCGATCTCCACGTGCACAACTACTTCCACGACCACCCGAATTGGGGGAAGGCCGCCTATCCATGCGCCATCCTCGGGGTGGCGGGCCCGGTGGCGTTGTTTGCCGGGCTGCACGTGGTTGGGCGGGCGACGGACAATATAGAAACCGTGGGCGCGGCCTACGCCGTGCTGCAGGCGACTGGTTTGACCCTGGGTTACGTGACGGTGCTGAAGCTCTTCACCGGGCGGCCGGCGCCGCGCGATGATTACGTTCCAAGTGTGGCTTCCGACGACGGGAAGCTGAGCCGGACGTTTCGGCCCGGGTTCTATCGCGGGGGCGTGATCGCCGGTTGGCCGTCCGGGCACGTTGCGGTGACCACCGCCGCGCTGGGAGCGCTGGTCGCGTACTACCCGGACAGTCTTCTGCTCAAGCTCACCATGGCTGCGGGTGTGGCGGGGATGATGGTCGGGGTCGCGTCTTTCGAGCGCGGCGGGTTTCACTGGGCCTCTGACGCCGTGGCAGGCGCGCTGATGGCATTTCCCATCGGCATGTCAACCGGCAAGGGTATGCGCGCCTTGGTCAACGGCAAGCGCACACAGGCGAGCTCAGCCTGGTTCGTCACGCCCTCACTGCGGTCGGAGACCGTGGGCGCCATGCTTGGACGCGCGTTTTAGCCGGCGTTTGTTGTTCCATAGCCGGGGGAGGACCGGTGGTAGACTCTCCTCGCAGCGCAACTGGCGTCGGCAGCGCGGGGCGTTCCTGCGCCCGTCGAGGCCCATTGCGAAAGGACGCGCATGGCGAAGCCCAGGTCAGTTGCGACAGCGTATCTCGGCATCACGATTGTTTCGCTCGCCTCGGGCTGCGACGGCAATGACACCTGCAAGCCTTGCGACCTGACCATCGATGCGGGACCGTCGCAAGCCGTGGCCTACACGCTGGACCCACTTTGCGAGAGCCACCTTTGTCTAAAGCCATCGCTCTCGCCGAGCGCGGCGCCCCTGGCCCCTCCTACGGGCGCCGGCTGCAGCGTAGAGTGTCGCGGTGACTTCGACTGTATGGGTTGGATTCGCGACCCTACCAATCCGACCGATACGCGCTGCCGGCGCCGCTTCGTTTGTGCCGTGCCCTTCGAGGTCGGGCAGCTCTGCTGCAGGAAGCTCTGTGTCTGCATGGATTTCTTGGATCCCAACCGATCGCTCGTGCCCATCGCCTGCACCAATCCCGACTCCCTCGCTGCCTGTCGGAAGATGGCGGGCGGCAGTGTCGCTAGGGTTGGACAGCAGACGGATTTCTACCTGAATGTCACGCCCTTGCCACAGAACCTTTGCCTCGAAGCAAACCTCGTGGACACCGACCCGTCGACTCCCGAGATCGAGCCCGACTGTCGCGCCGTCTATCGCGTGCCAACCGTGGACGCCACGACACAGTTGAGCGGGTATCAGGATGTCGACCCACCCCTTTTCGCGATGTCCGGCCGGCGCGACGTCCGACAACGTATCCACGGATTGTTGGCGACTCGAGTCCGACGCCGCGAGCTGCCCAGGGACTGGACTGCTTGTCAGCATCGTCCGTAGCGCGGCAGCTATGAGTGCAGGCCCGCTCGTCGAAGGAACCAAGGTCGCCATGAAGTGCTGGACCTGCCCGGCGCTGACCTCAAGCGCGGGCTGTGCCTACTGACCCGAGGACGAATCCTCTCACCGCTCCAGCGCGTCAGCCGGCACCCAACCCTGCTCACCGAAGAGGTCCTGGACCAGCGCCCGGCCTGCTTCCTCGCGCAGGACCTTCACGTTGAAGTCCTTGCCCACCTTGGCCCCACTAGCCGCCGCCTTGCCATCCCTGGTTTCGAGCGCGCGGTCTTGCTTCACCTTTGCCTTGTAGCTTTCCAGCAGCTTGCGGTTGGCCTTCTGTTTGCCGATCAGCAGATTGGCCGAAAGCTTCTGCATAGCATAGGCGCCCGTCAACTCGCCCGTGGCCACCTCGTCCAGGTCCACGCCCTTGGCCTTCATCGAGGAAATCGCCGCATCGTTTAGCTTGGCTGCGCCCTTGGCGAAGCTTCCGCCCTTCTGCTTTTCCGAGGCGGTGACCAGCCGCGACCGCTGCAGGAACAGGTGACTGGTCATGTGCAAGACCTGTCCCTCGCCGTAAGCAAAGGCGATCACGATGGGCGATTCGCCGTACTTGCGCTTCATCTCCTTGGACGACACCAGCACACGCACCGTCTTGGCATCGAGGATGGTGATGGGATAGCTGCTCGTCTCCAGCCACCAACGCGGTCGTTCCTTTTGCAGCAAGACATCCGCAAGCAGCGGATCCGTTGCGTCCGTCACCTCGATGGCGACCACGTCATCCGTGGTGGTTCTGCCACGGAACCGGACCGTCCCAGGAAAAGCCTTGGCGAGAACATTGTGCAGCGCCCAGTCGGTGGTCACCAGGTGGCCGCCACGTTCCACGAACTGGCGTACGTTCTGGATGGCCTTGCGACTGAGCATCCCTGGGCAGTTGATCATGAGCGTCTGGGTTGCCAGGAGCGGAAGCTCGTCGAGCAACTCGGGCGGCACCACCACGTGCTTGACCTCCATGGCGGCAAGGATGTCTTGCAACCGATCGTAGACACCTGCGGCCACCACCACGTCCGCCTGTCCCGCCTCGCGCATGAGCTCGAGATCCGCCTTCTGCTCCTGCTGCATGCGCGTCTTCAAGATCTCGCCCGCCGCGCGGTTGGCCTTGCGCATGCGCTCGTTGCCCAGCTTGCCATCGGGGACTGCATCGGTCAGCGGGTCGCCTGACGACGACTGCTTGGCTTTCAGCTTCTGTTCAAAGGCCGCGGACTCGGCCTTGCCACCGCCGGCGCGGGCCGGGCTGGTATGGGTGACGACGGCAACGACGACGAACACCAGGAGTCTTGGAAGTTTTCGCATGTCCCTTGCCATCGCAACGATCGGGCCAGGGACAGAGCCCGTGAAAGCCGCGGATTTTCGACCTGCGGACGCGGCCTTGCGACCTGATCGTTGCCAGAGTGTAAAATCTCGTTACACCGAGGCTTGACGGCCGCCGCGTATTGGGCGGAACCTCTGGCCATGCTTGCATTTCACGGGACCATCCAATTCATCCTCGTCGCGCTCTTGGCTGCCGCTGGCCCAGGGCCGGACAAGAACGTCGCGGCTGAAATCGCGCGGGGCCAGAAGCTGTTCGAGTCGGGCGATCTCGCTGGCGCGCTGGAGGTCTTCGACGGGGCAGCCAAGGCTGCTGCCAAGGATCCACGTCCGGCCTACCTGTGCGGCGTGGTGCTGGAAAAGAAGAACGACATGGCCGGCGCCGAGAAGGCCTATCTCGATGCCATTGGCCGGGATCCGAACTTCGGTCCGGCCCATAGCAACTTGGGCGGGCTCCTACTCGGCAAGGGCGAGCTTGCTTTGGCCGACAGGCAGATTGTCCTCGCCACCATCGTCGATCCCAAGAACGCGCATGCGGCGTTCAACCTTGGGCTTCTGCGCGAGGCGCAGAAGCGACCGCGCGAGGCGGCTGCCGCCTACCGGAAGTCGCTGCAACTCAATCGCAGCGACGGTGGCTGTCACGCCAACCTCTGTTCGGTTCTGCGCGAGCTTGGTGACCTGCCTGGCGCTATTGCCGAATGCCGTCAGGCCGCGCGCCTCATGCCGAAGAGCGCGGCCGCCCTGACCACTTTGGGGCTCTTGCTCGCGGACGGCAAGCAGCTTGGCGAGGCCGGCGAGCAGCTGCGCAAGGCCACCCAGGTCGACCCGATGTCTGCCGCGGCCTGGAGCAACCTCGGTCGCGTCGAGCTTCGGCGCAAGCACGCAGCTGCGGCGGCGGGGGCCTTTGCGAAGGCGGCGAAGCTGGATCCGCAAGACGTCAACATCGCGGCCGAATACTGCCAGGCCTTGGCGGAACAGGATCTGCGCGCGACAATGACCGAAGAACAGTGTCGCAATGCCACCGCGATCAATCCGAACAATGTCACCGCACACTACCAGTTGGCCAAGGCTCTGGCCGCACGCGGCGATTGTGCCGGCGTAGCAGCGGAGCAAGCCGAGCTGGGAGCAGTGCCCAACGTCAGCAATCAGGCGAAGGCGCAGGCAAGCGACATCCTGAAGACCTGCGTGCCGGGCAAGGCGGCGAAGACCTCAGGGGCCGGCAAGAAGTAGGCAAGCCCGAACCTGCGCTGCTCACCCCTCTGGTGAGGCCACCGTCAGCCAGCGAAATGACGGGCGCTGCCACTATCGGGCCGATGAGTTGTTCCGGACTGCAGCGGCGCGTACGAGCGCCTTGAAGGCACCCTCATCTATTTCATCACCCTCATGGAAATCGATGGCGCGTCTGGCGTTGCCTTCAAGGCTGGAGTTGAATAGTCCGGAAGGGTCCTTGAGCGAAGCGCCCTTGGCGAAGGTCACCTTCACGACGCTCTTGTACGTCTCGCCGGTGCAGATCATTCCATCGTGATACCAAACCGGCACGCCTCTCCATTTCCACTCCTCGACCACCTCAGGGTCGGCCTGTTTGATGAGAGCGCGGATATGGGAGAGCATCTTGCCCCGCCAGCCGTCCAGTTCCTTGATCCTCGCGT
>PMLH01000216.1 GCA_003159055.1 Myxococcales bacterium | reverse complement strand
CACGGCCACTCGGTCCAAGGCTTCGAACTTGGGATTCTTTGGGGGAAAGGTGAAGAGGGGCGGCCTGTCTCCGAAGTCGTTCGAGTACACAGGACCAGCTTTGAACATGACGGAATATTAGCCGGAAACTGGACGAGGCGGCACGCGACGGAACGGCAGGGGTGAGATGTTTCTCTTTCCTGGACAAGGGCCGTCGGGTCTGGAACGGTTATGGTATGCGCGCGTTGCTTCTTCTCTGTGCCGTACTGTGTGTCGGGATCTTCATCGGCCGGGCGACCATCAATCCCCCCGGCAATGATCATGGCTGAACCGCGCCTTTACCTCTACCGCAAGGCCGGGCGCGAGGTCTGGNNGAGATGTGGCTTCCAGACGGGCGACGGCGCGTCTGGAGAACGGGCATGGCAGACAGGAATGCGGCGCTGGCGGCGGCCGGCGCGCGGTTGGAGGCGCTTGCCGGTGTGCAGAGTGCAGCGCCTATCGAGGCCGGCGGGCTGGGCGGTGCGCGTGCGCCGGTAGCCAGCATGGGTGGGAGCGCTCGGATGACAACGCCGCTGCTTGAACAGGCGAAGGCACCTGCAAACGCTCCGATGTGTGAGCCGGCAAGCGCTGGCGAGCGCATCCCCGCGGAGGCGGCAAGCGCAGATGCGGGTAGAACGCTAGCGTCTGAAGGTCGAGCACAAGCGCTTCAGACGCCGGAAACGGCGCGGAAAATGGGAACGCTTGAGCGGTTCGACCGCTGGTTCTTCGCGGACTTGCGCCGGGTCCTTGGCGGCAACGTCAACTAGGCGCAGACCTACCCCACGACCTCCAGGAACTCCGCAATCACGCGGATCTCCCCATCCTCGCGACGCATGTGCATTGGCTTGAAGTCGGGGTTGTCGGAACGAAGCTCGATCTCTTTCGCGCCGCCGTCCTTGCCAACGCTGGCCACGTGCCAGCGCTTGAGCGTGTAGCTGCCGCCGTGCTCAGGGTCGGTGTCAGTGCGTAGCTGCACCACCACGCGCTTCCCATCGAGCGCGGTGGGCGCTGGAGCCACTCCACCTGGGAACAATCGGAACAAGGCCCAGCAGCCATCCGGGATCGCTGTTTCCATCGAACGCCCCGCCACCTTGGCCACAAACATGCGCCGGTCGGGGATGTGCTGGGCGTGGACTTTGGCCCAGCCAATGACTTGTGGTGCTTGCGACTCGCCGAAACCGCCGGCCGCGGCAGCCAAGTCGTGGACCGGCAGAGCGCAGCGGTACTCCTCGGCGGGCGGCACGCTGTCCACGATCTCCAGCTTCGACGTTCGGTTGAGCAGCGGCTCCATGTCCGGCAGCAATGGGTGCCGTTCCTGGTGACGCAGCAGATCCGCGATCTCCTTGCGCGACTGCTGGCCCCACCATGTGATGTCCTTGCGGTTCGCTGGCTCATTTTCGAGCAGCAGGATGAAGTGCCAGGGTTCCTTGTCGAACTCGGTCAGCAGCTCGCAGTAGCGCTGGCCGCGGCGGGCTTTCTCCTTGTCGCGGTCGTCGTAGCGGCCTTTCACTTCGATGATGAAGTTGTGGAAGACCTCGCCGATATGGGCTCGGGCGATAAAGTCTGGGTAGTAGTGGGAAAGCAAGCCTTGCCAGTCGTACTCGATAAAGTACCCGACGCCGCTGCGGTGGTTGTAGACCCAGCCGGTCACGTCCTTGGCCTCGTCGAGCAAACGCGCGACCGCCTCTTCATCGGCGTTCTCAACCGCCGCGCGGTCGTAGCTGCTCTTCTTGGGCGCATCGAAGACGTGCTTCTTCAGCGCTTGATAGCCGGCCAGCTCCTCGGTCTTGCGCTCGGATAGCTGCGCCTCGCTGGCTCGCCGCTCGGCAAGGATGGCTTCCTGCAACGACGGCAGCAGCGCCTTTTTCACCGCCGAGATGACATCGGCTCGCGCCAGGTTGCCGAGTGCGATGCGCGCGTGCGGCCCCTCGGGGATGCGGTCGAAGTAGATAGGGATCCCCATGGGCAAATTGAACGTCTTGCGCTCCAGAAACTCGCGCACGATGCCCTTGACCGCCGTCTTNNTTCGATGATGTGGTCGAAGTCGCGATAGGACGGCACCTCGGGGATTACGAACACCTGGCCGTCGGTTTCAGCCGCGGCCAGTGCCTCTTTCAGATAGGTGTGAATCTCGGTGTCCGCGATGTTCTCCATCCATGGCAGGCGCGGCGAAAGCTCTGGCACGTGTTCAAGGTCGAACGACTTGCGCCAGTCGGGCACCACCTCGCGCATTCCCTCGAAGCGCACCAGGCGCACGCCAGCGGCCTCGCGCTCGGTCAGATCCGCCTTCTGCAAGATGGGCACGTACTCGCGGCTGTGCTCGATCTCGTCCGAGGACTTGAGATCCACGATGTCGTGGATCTGGTCGATAATGCTGCGGAAGGAAGGGTGCTCGATGACGTACAGCTCTTCCTTCTGCATGAAGGCGCCGCCGTCTTCGTCGAGGATAGGCGGATGCATCATGCGCAAACCGCGGCCCAGCGTCTGCTCGGTCAGGGTGCGCGAGTCGCACGGNNCGGCGGACGGCATCCCAGGCTTCCTCGTTGCGCTCTTCCTTCTCGCCGATGTGGATCTCGACCACGGTCGAGCGCGCCGCCCCGCCGCTGCTATCCACGAACAGAGGCGCTTCCTTGGCCTTGCCCTGGTATCCGGTAATGGCGCGGCCTTGCAGGTCGTCCCTGGTCGCCTCGCCGTAGCGTAGGAAGTTCGCCACCTCGCGCGCCTCGTTCCGGTCGTTCGACAGAATGAACAAGATCGGCTTGCGCGTATCCCCTTCGTCTTCGAGCTGCTTCTTGACCTTCTTCCAGCGCTCGATGCCGGTGACCAGCAGGTTGCGATACTTTTCCCAGGCGTTGGGCTGGCCGTCGCGGATGTGCGGCTCGATCTCGCCNNGTCGGCCAGCGAGTAATACACGCTCGTGTGGCGGAACAGATCCGCCGGCTTGAATTCCGTGCCGGCCTCCTTGCCAGCCTT
Source organism: Myxococcales bacterium (assembly GCA_003159055.1). The sequence goes on along the minus strand of PMLH01000216.1, from coordinate 169 downwards.
GCTCGACTTGGTGGCTGCGCCTGCCTCCTCGAACAGCGTGGCCGACAGATCCACCTGTAAGGCCACTCGCCCCGCGTGCTGCTCGTCGCCGTTCAGGCGCCGGATCGAGCGGATCCATGCCATGTCCTGCGCCATATCGTCGTCCTTGGTCAGCTTGGCCTTGTCCTTG
>PMLH01000281.1 GCA_003159055.1 Myxococcales bacterium | reverse complement strand
GCTGGCCTTGCCGCGTTCGAGGCGGGCGAAGTCGAGCACGTTGTCAATCAGATGTGAAAGTCGCTCGGATTCGCGCGTGATGATGCCGCCGTATTCGCGCGCCGCCTCCTCGCCCTTGTGCCGACCGGTGGCGACCATTTCGCCGAACATTCGAATCAGCGACAGCGGCGTTTTCAGCTCGTGCGAGACGTTGGCGATGAAGTCGCTCTTCATGCGTGACGCGCGTCGCTCGGTCAGCACCGCCAGCCACACCAGCACCAAGCCCACCACGATGATGACCGTGGAAAGCAAGATGAGCACGTGCCGGACGCCCTTGGTGCGTTCGCGCTGGGCCTGAAATTCCTCGGCGTTCTGCGGAACCATTTGCACGCGCCATCGGTAGAGCGCCTTGCCGAACGGACCCTCGTAAAAGAGGCGTCCGCCGGGCCGCGCCTCGGGACCGCTGGGCCTTACACCGGCGATGAGGTTGTTGCTCTCGTCGAGAACTGCCACCCGCCGATTCTTCCGCGCAGGTCCGAGCTCGCTGTCGGTCCAGAGTTTTCCGATGAAATCGAGCTTGAGCCGCGCGACCACGTGGTACAGGTCGCCGTCGCTGGCACGACGAGCGGCGTACGCGAGTAGCGCGGACCCGCCACCGTCCAGAACCTCGTGGTGATAGGCGAAGCTGTCCACGTCGACCTGCGACCACGAAAGGTTTCGTATCTTGCCCAGCCACGGGATCTTCGGCTGCGCGGTTTCCGCCGATTTGCGCCGCTTGGGGTCGGGCTCGCGGAGACGAGGCCAGGTGCATTCCACACGGCGGGTATCTCCAAGCACGGCGAACGAATCGATTCCAAGACCCGCATCCAAGTCGCAAAGGTCGGTCGAGGAAGGGTCGTCCTCCCGCTCGGCGACCTTGGCGAAAAGCGACAATGCCTCGCGGTCCAGACGCGCCTCGACTGCTTTGGCCAGCCCTTCCGCATAGTCCTGGCACTCCTGGCGGAAGAGCTGCTCGACCGGGCGCGACACGTCCTCCGCATGCTTGAAACCGTAGTAGGCAAGCGCAACGGCGCCCGCAATCATGGCAGGGAAGACCAGCGCCAAAATGAGCGAAATGGGACCGCTCACTCGGGGGCTACCGACGCCGCGCATGGTTGCCTCGCATTGACACCTGTCGTGAACTATCCTCCAGGCGCACCTTGCGAGTCTACAGCTTGGTTGCGGTCAAGCCTTGCCCTAAACTTGCAGGGCGCACCTGCCGATGTGAGCCAGAGCGGATGACATGCAAGAAAGCCCAACTCTAAGCTTCGGCCTGCAAATCCAGCCACAGTCTCGCATGGTGTCGATCGTCCGGCGGTTCGTGGAGGAGAGCTTCGAGAAGATCGTGGGAGATCCCGAGGCCGTGTTCCGCGTCTCGCTTGCCGTCCACGAGCTCTTGGAGAATGCGGCCAAGTACGCGGTCGGGGACAAGACCGGGCTTTCGGTTCACTTCGAATCGAACGGCTCGGCCGCGAGCATCACGCTCACCAACCAAACCACCCCCGAGCACATCGAACGGCTGCGCGCCTGCATCGCTGAAATCCAGGCCAGCGACGAACCCGTCGCGCTCTACCGAGACATGATGCGAAGGACGTTCGGCATCCAAGAAGAGTCAGGCCTGGGGCTGGCGCGCATTCGGGCCGAGGGCGAGTTGAACCTTTCCCTTGAAATCGACGGCTGCATGGTCACCATCGTCGCAAGTTGCTTGCCCACAAGGAGAACCCCCGCATGAGCAACGACTGGGTGGAAAGCATGAGGGAGAATGACTTTACCGCACAGGCGACGACCACCAACCGGAGGATCCAGGTCAGCTTGACCGGGACCGCCGACCTAACCGTCAAGACCCAGCTCGACCATTTTTTGCACGAGGTGCACACGGAAGCACAACGCTGCCTGGCCGAGGAGGTCACGGTCGATGTGCGGCAGCTCGAGTTCATGAATTCGTCGTGCCTCAAGTCCTTTGTCTGGTGGATCAGCACCGTGCAGGAACAGACGGGCGACGGAAAATACCGGATCGTGTTCGTGTCCAGCCCGTCGATGTACTGGCAACGCCGCAGCCTCAACGCCCTGGCCTGTCTGGCCAACGAGATCATTTCTGTTCAGGCGTAGGAGTCGTGAAGACACCAAGCGCAACGGAGCCAGGACCGGGCACCTTCCTCGCAGATGAAGGCAAGGGCGACGCCGTTCTTTCCGAAATCCTGGATCCGCTGTGCGAGACCCTGGAGTCGGGGATTCTCGTCGTCGGCCACGATCAGCGGATCGCGATGGCCAGCTTGGCCATGAGCGTGATGTTTGGCAAGACCCCCGAGGATCTGGTCGGCCTGGCAGCGACTGATTTCAATGCGCTCGCGCTGCCCCTGATGGACGATCCACCGAAGCGGCTCAAGGAAAGCGGCCTGTTTCCGACCAGCAGCCCGGTGCTGTGCGAGGAGTTCGAGCTCAGCCGGCCGTCGCGCACGGTGGCCCGCTGGATCGCGCGCAAGGTGCGGTGCCGCTTCTACGCCACCGTCGCGGTAGCCGCCGACATCACTGCCGACGTCGACTTGAACAGCGCCTACGAGAAAATGGCGACCACCGATCGACTGACCGGGCTCATGAATCGCCGG
>PMLH01000167.1 GCA_003159055.1 Myxococcales bacterium | reverse complement strand
GGAGGAATCGACGCGGAAGAGGTCGTTCAGCCGATCGACGACCTGCCCGACCGAGGGCAGCGGTGGCTCCGTGGCGCCGCTTGGGCGCGCCAGGAGGACGATCGCCCCAAAAGCGAGGGCACCCGGAAGGATCCTCATCCAAGCTGAGGGTGCAAGCCCGCGCGCACCGGCACAGTGTCCCCGAAAACCAAGGGTAAGGGAGGTCGCGCACCTTCGGAAACAGACAGGATCGTGCGTCTTGAGCATGGATCTCGACCTGATCAAGGTTGTGATTGATGCAATAGACAACCCAGACACGATTCGGTTCCTGTATTTTTTGGGAAAACACGCCCCCTTGGTTCGACAGGCGCCCATATCACGAGGCAAGATTGTCAGGCAGGTCATCTACTCCTGGAGGCAGACCAGACCGACGCCTGTCGATGCGCAGTCTCCGTGGGTACTTCCAAAGAAGTACAGGGCGCTGCTTTCACCTTGCACGCCAAACACGGACTCGACTGCGGTTGGCGTCACCGACTGCCAGTTGCTGCACGTCGTGGCGTTCGTTCCCGCGGTGGTCATGGTGCCAGCGCCGCTCCAATAGAGACCACCACTCAAGTACTTTTGGCCGTCTGCGGTCACGTTCAAAGCCGCATCCCAAAAGGCGGCCGAGAAGAATCCGCTTGCCGAAGACGTGAGCGGAATGCCGTCTGAACGGATCCACGGCGTTCCATTGGCGTTGAATCGCGACGCTGCGCTGGCTCCAGCACTGGCCAACAGCGCCTTGTAGGTTCCAGGCAGGTTCGCAGCGCTCGCCTCCCGTTGACAGAGAGCATCGGCTGATGCGATGCCTGTTCCTGGGCTCCATGCCTCGAGGCTCGCAAACGCATGTCGTCCAGTCGTCGCCGGATCCACGCTGACGACGGCTGTGCGATCGGTGCCAAAACAGTAGAGGTGCAGCTCCGAGTCGCAATTCAGCAGGTTCCGACTGGTGAACTCTACACCGACCGAGCTCGCGAGGCCTGAGTACACGTACCGTGTGGGATCTGGGGTGGCTGTGGTGAAATCGGCGCACGTCGTGCTGTCCGCATAGGCGACTCTTGCGCCATCGGAGCTCGTGGCGGTCCAGACCCAAACGTTGCCCACGTCCGTACCCGACTCGTCGAGCCTGACCGGGTAGAAGAAGCGGTTGCTCGCGATGTCCCCGGCGTGGTTCAACACCGGTTTGCCGTCGGGGCGCACCCAGCCGCTGGCGGTACCCAGCCGGTCCTTGGCATTGACCGTGGATGTCGAAAGCCACGCCTGGTACGTACCCGACAGGCCGGCTGCTTGCGCTCGCTCCTTGCACAGGGTGTCGGCCCCTGCCAGTCCGCCCAGCGCGGCGTTGTGGGTGGTCGAGGTCACGAACACGATGTTGGGTGCCGGAGAGAAGGTGGCGACCGCCGTCGTGTCGCTGGTGATGGTAAAGGAGCAACGGCCTTTCCCGGCGCAGCCCGCACCACTCCACCCCACGAAGCTTTGGTTGGCATCGGGCGTGGCGGTCAGGGTGACCGCGGCGCCGTAGGCGTAGGTCGCGGAGCACGTCGTACCGCAGGAGATGCCGGCGTCAGCGCTGATGACCCCGCCGGCGCCGGGTCCGGGCTTGCTGATAGTCAGGGTCAACATCTGAACCGTGCAAGCAGGGACGGGGGTGCTCCAAGTGCCGTCGGCCTGACATGCCCTGGTCGTGGTGGCCCCCGAGAAGACGTTGCCGACGTCGCAGGTGTACGTCGCCGTCGCGAGGTAGGTCGTCCGAGCGGCACTGACCGATCCATTCGGTATTTTGGGTGGGGAGCCACAGTCGACGATGGTGCAGGTGGGCCCCGGCCGGCTCCAGGTTGCATCGGCCTGGCAGGTCAGGCTGGACGTGCCGGACAGCGCGTAGCCGGCATCGCAGGCGTACGCCGCGCTGGATCCGTAGGTCGTGGCGGCGCGAGAAACCGAGGCGTTCGTGACGGCGGGCGGTGGTCCGCAGTCCACCGGAATGCAAGTCGGAACCACGCCACTCCACGTACCATCGCTCTGACAGGTGCGCTCCTTGGACGGCGTCGGGGGCTGGTATCCCGAGGAGCAGGTGTAGGTCGCGAGCGAACCGACGGTCGTCGACGGTACCGACACGCTGCCGTTCGAGGGATTCGCCAAGGTTGGACACGGCGCAAGGCCCGCGCCGCCGGTGCCAGAGACGCCGGCCGTGCTCGTCGTTCCACCGGTTCCGGTCGCGCCGCCCTGGCTGGCTACGCCGCCGGTGGCCGTCGCTCCACCCAGCGAGGCGTCGTTGCCCACGAATGGCATATCCGGCCCGGCTTCGGTCAGGACGTCATTGCCCGGCACGTCTCCGACCGCGCCATCCGCTCCACCCTGGCCGGCTGCGCCGCCGGTGCCCGTCGCTCCAGCCGTCGAGACGTCGTTGCCCAGGACTCGTGTGTCCGAACCGGTTTCGGTCAGTCCCCCATTGCCCGGGACGTCCTCGACGGCGCCGTCTGCTCCGGGCCGCACGCACGCGCCGACGACGCCTGCGCTCGCTCCGGAGCACACGTACGCCGACGGACAATTCTCGTCGCTCTTGCACCTCAAGCTGCGAGCGTCGACCTTCGGTTGATTGAAGCAGGCACTGGTGGCCACCAGCAGCAAGCCAACACCAGCACCCAGACTCTTTCGCGCGAACACCTAGAAACCTCCTTGCAAGACAGCGCCAACCTGGCCAGCGTCGAACGCAGGCAGCAAGGCCACCTGTGCATTCTGACCTTGGCTGTGACCCGACCAATACAAAACCGCGCCGCCGACCAGACAGGCGGCGCCTGCGCCGTAGGCGACCCAGCCGAAGGTCCGGTAGGTTGTCCGCGAGGATTCGGTGCTCCGCGAATAGAGCGTGGTCGACGAGCCATTCGCGGCTTCCAGGTCTTTGGCGAGGGCATTCGCCTTCAGATTGAGGAGAACGCCAGCGGCAATTCCCACCACGCCCAAGGCTGCCGCGGTCGCTCCGGCGACGCGAAGTCCGCGCCCCGGCGTCGCGGGCGCGACTGCCTCGACGGTTTCCGCCACAGCCTGAGGCTTCGCTTCGACCGCTGGCACGACCGCGGGCGCGCTCGCGACTGGCGCTGCAGAGGCCGGTGCCGGCGCTGCCGCCGCGGTTTGTGCTGCCGGTCTCTGCTTGTCCAGCAGCGTCTGGCAAGTGGCGATGTGCTTGTCTACTGATTCGTCTGGCGCGTTCCCCGCTTCGGAATTTTTCAGCTGGTACTCGCGAAAACGCGCGATGGCCTCTTCGTACTTGCCGTTCTGCTCGAAACAGCGGCCCTGGTTGAACACGTAGGTCAGGTCACCGGTATCGATGAAGAGGTCGGTGAGGATCTCCACACCCTTTGCGGGGGCTCCCGTGAGGCAGGCTTTTTTCGCAGCACGTTCTCT
>PMLH01000624.1 GCA_003159055.1 Myxococcales bacterium | reverse complement strand
AAGGACCACACCGTACGCGCAACGGACAAGCTCATCGCAGCCGAGCTGGTCGCCGCAGTCGCTGTCCTGTGTTGGGAAATCGCGCGCACAGCCGCATTTTTCAAGTCGAGTCTGCACGCCGGGATGAACGATCTCGGGCTAACCACCGAGGACGCGGTCCGAGCGGTCATGTTTGCCCACGACAATCCGTATCTGCGCGACATCGCCAAGATTGGCGATGACCCGGCCTTCTTCGGCTTCAAGTACGGCCCGGGCATGATGGTCGGCTATTTTCTCGCCGGCGTGTGGCCGAACGGGATCGGATTGAAAATCAGCAATCTCGTCTACCTCGCGATCAGCATCGGTTTGCTGGGCTGGCTGGCCGTCCGCACAGAGCCGTCATCGCGCCGCTACCGTTGCCTGCGATGGGCGCCGGCCGCGGTTGTCGCGGCCTTGGTGCTGTTGCCCGACCGGTTGCACTACGAGCTCTTCACCCAAGGCGCGGTCGATATGTTCCCGGTGATGCTGCTGATTGCCGCCGTGACCTTCGTCCGGCAACGCCGGTGGCTGAGTGCTGGCTTGATGGTGGGACTGTCGTTCTCGGCGAAATTCTCGCCCGCCGCATTTCTGCTGATCCTCTTCGTAAGGCGGCAGATCTCGCCTCGCTTTCTGCTGGGCGCGGCGCTGGGTCTTCTGCCCTACGTCCCTTTCCTGCTGTGGGATGCGCCATCGCTCGTCCGCAACGTCTTCCTCTTCCATTCGGCAAAGGCGTCCGACTCGACCAGCCTCTACAGCGTCACGCCCAGCGAGCTGCACTATCTCTTCACCGTGTTTCAAGCCTGCAGCGTCGCCATCGCCGTCGCTCTCAATTTCAAGCGCCCGCTGGAAATCCGCTCACTGGTGGTCTCCTTCACACTGCTCTTGATTGCCATCGAGGTCAGCTACCGCGAGATGCACGGCAACCACTTGATCTGGTTCATACCGATCGCGGCGCTCAGCCTGACCTGGCACCGGCATTGGCTCACGAGGTGGCTCGGGACCTAGTGCCTAGCAGCCAGCCACGAGCGTTGGCGCATCAAACCTGGCCAGCCTCACGCCCGGCTGGTAGTTTCTCGCGCATGAAGTTGCGAATCCTGTTTCATGGCAATTGCTTCGACGGCTCCGCCTCGGCGGGTTTGTTCGCTCGCTTTTTCCGCGAGCACCTCGCCCAAGGCGCGGCTGAGGTGGCTTACACGGCCATGCAGCACAAGGGCGATGCGCAACCGATCGATGGCAAGTTGCTTGATGGCGACGTCAACGCGTGCGTTGACTTCCGTTACAGCCAAGACCCGCGCCTCGGTTGGTGGTTCGACCATCACGCCTCGGCGTTTCAGTTGCCAGGCGACGAGGCGCATTTTCGGGCAGACCAAAGTGGCCAGAAGTTCTACGACCCGCACGCCAAGAGCTGCACGCGTTTCCTGGCGCTCATGCTGGTGGAAAGATTCGCTTTCGACATCAGCCGCTTCGCCGATCTGCTCCATTGGGCAGAAATCATCGATGGCGCGCTCTTCCCAACCGCGGCCATAGCGGTCGAGTTGCGTGAGCCTGCTCTCAAGCTCATGACGTGGGTTGAGAACAATCGCGACAAGCGGCTCGCGGAACGCTTCATCGAAGATCTGGTGAGTCGGCCGCTCGGCGACATCGCAACGGATCCCTACGTCGCCGGCCCGCTCGTCCCGCTGCTCGATCGGCACCAAAAAAACATCGAAGCAGTTCGCCGCCTGGCTAAGCTCGATGGCGGCGTGGTCGTGACCAACCTGATTCTCGACGGCATCACCACCGTCAACAAGTTCATCGTCTATTACCTGCACCCCGAGGCGCGCTATTCGGTCACCCTGCTCGCTACCCCCGAGCGCTACAAGATCTCCGTCGGGTCGAATCCCTGGCCGCGCATTCCGCGCACGCACGACATTGCCAAATTGTGCGAAAAATATGGCGGCGGTGGCCACCCGGCCGTTGGGGCCATTTCGCTGCCCAAGACCGACCTAGCCGCGGTGGAAAAGGTCGCCGCCGAAGTGGTCGCGTTCCTGCAAGCGCCGTAGCAGGCTAGAAAGTCACAATCACGAAGTGGCAGTCGGTGTCGCAGCTGCCGGTGTCGCTATTCTTGTCGCCGTCGTCGCACTCCTCGTCGAAGAGACTGTCCACCTTGCCGTCGCCGCAATAGGGAACCGTATGGCAGCCTGGCCCACACCCCGCGGTATGTCCGTACTGGGTCTGGTTGACGGTGTCGTCGCAGTCCTCGCCGAATTGCGTGTCGACGTGGCCGTCACCGCAGTAGGGCGCCAGCGTGCATGAGGTGGTGCAACCGCCATAGGAGTCATCGGAATTGTCCGCACCGTTGTCGCAGGATTCGCTGCCATTGACGATGCCGTCGCCGCAGCGGTCCTTGCACACGGTGTGGGTGCGGCTGAATTGCCCGACCGTCAGCTTGTAGCTCGATTGGCTCTGTTTGCGTTCGGCCTGGAACAGCGCAATTTCGTAGACCTTGCCCTTGGTCAGGTTGAACTTCGTTGCGGCGGCGGGGTCCAGGGTGATGCTGCCCTCGGTGGGGATGTGGATGTCGCCCAGATCGCCCGCGAGCGTGCCGTTGAGGAAGACCCACACGTCGTCGTCGCCGATGAAATCCAGGTATTCGCTGCCCTTGAACTCGAACCAGTACCGCATCTCGCTGGTGAAGGAGAAGTTGTGCATCGTGCCGTCATCGGCTTTGCCCCGACAGGCGTTGCCCTGACCGGAGGCCTCCCATCCTTTGCCGTCGAGTGGGAAGAACGGCGGCCGCAGCCATTGCTTCAGGTCTTGGCTGTAGTAGCCAGAGTGGTCGTACATGAACGTCCCGTTGGGCTGCCCGAGTAGGGTGAGGGTGTCCACCACCGTACTGGCATACTTGGAATCGCGGTACCAGGTGTCGAAGTTGGCTTGGGTCGAGGTCTTGGAGAGGGTGGTGTCGATGCTGGTGTTGTAGACGGGCTTTCGCTCCTTGGTGTCGAGCGTATCCTTCACCACGTGGAGTGTGAGCGTACCGTTGCTGGGGATCTCGAAGTCCGGGTGCGGGGGCGGATTGGTGCTGCTGCAAGTTTGCGGGAGCATGTCGCGGTAGATAATGGGGACCACCATGTCCGAATCGGTCCCCTCGACCACCTGCTGACAGTCCCAGCCGGGCTCGAGCTTGCACTTGTCCGAGCAACCGTCGCCCGAGCGCAGGTTGCCATCGTCGCATTCCTCGTCGGGCAGCTTGAGACCGTCGCCACAGGGCGACGTGCAGCCACTGGTGCCAGTGCAAATTGGCTCGGACTTGCAATCCGGCGCGCAGCCATCGCCCGGCATGGTGTTGCCGTCGTCGCAGGATTCGCTGCCTTCCTTGACCTTGTCGCCGCAGACCGTCTTGTGACAAGCGGTGTTCGCCTTGGAACATGCATAGCCGTCCTCGACCTTGCATGCTTCGTTGCAGCCGTCGCCGGATTTCAGGTTGCCGTCGTCGCACTCTTCCCAGCCGGTCAGAACGCCGTCGCCGCATTTCGGCTGACAACGCACGCCCGGGGCCGAGCACACCCAGCCAGGCTCCACCTTGCTGCAGTCTGCTGAACAGCCGTCGCCGTCGTTCGTGTTGTGGTCATCACACGCCTCTTTGCCGCCGACATGCCCATCACCGCAGACGACGGTCGAGATACAAGCCGAGCCTGGCTTTGGACAGATGAACCCCGTCTCTTGCCGACACGCCAAAGAACAGCCATCCCCCGACGCTGTGTTGCCGTCGTCGCACTCCTCGTCGCCGTCCAGGGTTCCATTGCCGCATCCGGGAGGAATGGGACAAACGCTGGGATCCTGTGTGCAGGTCTTGGGACGCGCTTCCTTCCCAGGCACGTCGAGCTTGATGAGAGGTCCGCCGTCTTCTCTCACGGCCCCTGGCGCGTCAGGATCCTGCGGCGTGGTGCTTGCGGCTTCGCCGGAGGGTGCGACCGCGACCTGACCGCCGTTGCATGCGGCGAGGGACAAGAGTGCGCCCAGGAAGACGATCGCAACGCCCGAGCCACTTCGCATAGCTCGCGGTACATAACCCCTGCGTGGCATGGTCGTGGTAGTATGCCACGTCGCACGCGATGTCCACACGCATTGTACTAGGTCTGTTGGCGATCCCGCTTCTGGGCTCAGCTGCCGTCTCCGGCTCCTGCAAGAGCCCCGACCTTCTAGTTCCCGACGCAGCGGTGGGTCCGAAGCGGCCAGCCTCCGGCGGCAAGACCGGCAGCAACGCCGGCGGCAGCGGCGGTGCTGCCGGAGGGCAAACCGGGACCGGCGGATCGGACAATGGCGGAACCGGCGGTGGACAAGGTGGCTCGGTACAAGGCGGGTCGGTCGGCACAGGCGGTACGTCAACCGGCAAGGGGGGCACCTCGGGCAAAGATGCGGCTGCAGGTGCCAGCGGCGGAAAAGATGCTGGCCGGGATGGTTCCCGCCCCATCGACGGCGGTCCGGTCTCGTGCGACGACATCGAAAGCCCGGGTCGTCTCGCTGTGTACTTCTACGACGACAGTGCCGTCAGCGGCTCGTCGATTCAGATGAACCTCGACCTGGTAAATTACACCGCATTCACCTCGCGCATGCAGCAAGTGACTGTGCGCTACTGGTTCACCGATGAGGACCCGTCGTCGGCCAATATCATCGAACAGTACTACGTGCCGATCCCCACAACGATGAAGTTCGTCACACTCAATCCGCCGCGCACCGGGGCCGACACAGTCCTGGAAATGTCCTTTGCCAATGCTCCCGACGCCGGCGCGTCGTGGGTCGAGACGCGCGGGTTCAACTTCGCGTTCCACAAGACCAGCTATGCCGGAACGTACGACCAGACCAACGACTATTCCTACGACTCCAAGCTGACCAAGACCCTCGGCCTGAACCCAAAGATCACGGCCTACATCAACGGCGCGTTGGCCTGGGGCTGCGAGCCGCCCATTGCCACAACGACACCGCTACCTGACGCGGATTTCGACGGTGGTGCGGTTGGCGCGATGGACACGCTTGCGGGCAACCCTGGCGATGCGCCGCTGAAGCTTCGCGAATGAGACCGGTCGGCCCGGCATCGGCTGCTGCTCCTCGTGATGTTCGGAAAACTCGCCTGGGGCGACGCCCAGCTCGAACACGGTGACCTCACGCTTTCCGCGTTCGCCGATTCGGAATGGCATCACCGCAGCACCGATGCCCGCGCCGACATAAACCGCGCCCCCGTTGTCGTTGGCCTGCCGCGAACCATAAAGGCCGTGCAGGTACTTGTGCCCGCCGATGCGACCCAGGGTGATCTCGTGCAGGCGCGCGAGCGTGATTTGCCCGCCATGGGTGTGGCCAGACAGCACCAGGGGAACACCGTAGTGCCAAAGATGATCGGCCTCTTCAGCGATGTGCGACAGAGCCAAGCTGGGCAAATCGTGGCGAAGCCCCGCCACCGCCTTCTCAGGACGCGCGTGTCCGGTGTACGCGTCGTCCAAACCGACCACCTGGATTGGCTGCCCGCGCACCGTGAACGTCGTGTTTTGGTTGCGCAGCACCTCAACCCCGGCTCGCCGCAGAGCCAGGCTGACCTCCTCGGCGCCCGCCCAGTAGTCGTGATTGCCCAGCACCGCAAACACCGGGGCGGTGAACCCCTCCATCAGACAGGCGAGCTGATCCAGATAGAGTTGGCTGTGGCAGACGAAATCGCCGGTCACCACGATGAGGTCCGGCTCTTCCGCATTCACCAGTGCCTGCGCCTCGCGCTGGATGGCGAAGGGCGTGACCCGGCCGACATGCAGGTCGGTCATGTGGGCAACTCGCACGTGCGCCATCGTTCCTGCGTAAGTGGCCGGCCCCGCGAACCGCCGTACTTCGATTCGGCTTCGCTTACCGGCTGCGACCTCTTCCGACGAACCCGCCTTGGAACAGCTACGCGAGAACGACGACAACATCAGACAAGAGTGTAGCCGTGCTCACCTGCTTGTCCAGCATGGAAAACCGCACTTTCTGCTAAGTTGGCGCGTTTGTTCAGCTTCCGCTGTCCACCGCGCCAGCGCCGGCGTCGATGGACGGCGCGCTGGGCGCGGCTGAGGCGTCCGGTGCGGGCGCGATAGCGATGGGCTGGCGGCAATCCGCGGGAACCTGCGAGCATTCGGCGGCCGAACCACAAAGCGCGGCGACCTCGGCCATCCGCTTGGCAAAGCTTGGCTCGGTGAGGTAGGGACAATCCTTGGGCCAGGGAATGTCGGCCTGACAGAGCGCAATCACGTCCACCGTCTGCATGGGCGAGGCTATGCTGATGTACTGGCAAAGCCCATTTTGGCAAGTGAAGGGCGACGAAAACAGGTCCGGAAGGCAGTCGGCATCGGTCGCACAAGCAACCGGACGTGCGGGCTCGGCAGCATTCAGTGAAATGTAACCGGCCGTCGGAACCAGCAGCGCATGCACGGTCAGAATCTGAGTTTCGTAAAGCAGTGCGAACGTATCAGTGCCCCCTTTCTCACTATCGCACGACAGCGCTTTGAGGCTCGAGTCCTTCGGGGTCAGGGTGCAAAATGAGTTTGATGAGCAGGACACCGAGAATGTCTTTCCCAGCGTGTCGGTGACGTACATCATCGCGTTGGGCGAGCCGTTCGAAGACGAGCTGCCTGCGCACGCGGCGTGGAAAGACGACAGCGAAAGCAACATGCCCAAGAGCGAAATGCGCGACATGAGCAATGAACTAGATGAAGTTCGCGACTGCTGCAACAAATTCCGACGGCTTTTCCAGGTTGCTCAGGTGGCCCGCGCCCCCGATTTCCGTCAAACGAGAACCGGCAATCGCGTGTGCCATTTCTGCCATCTCGGTCAGCGGTGAAATCTTGTCCTCGGTGCCCACGATGACCAGCGTCGGGCAGGTGATACTCGACAGCTCGGCGAAACGGTCTGGGCGGTCGCGCAAGGCACGAATGCCGGCGCAAACACCTTCCGCCCCCTGCCGACCCAGAGCGCGCACGCGGTGACGAACCACCTCGCTGGCCGACGGCGACAGCAGCGCGGCAAGTTGGCGTTCGACAAATGCCTCGACCCCTTGTTTTTCGACCAAGGCCAGCGCATCGGCCCTGCCTGCGCGCACAGCATCGGAGTCGGCGGCCGCACGTGTGTCCGCCAAGATCAAGCCTTCGAGCCGATCGCGGTGGCGGGCCGCGAAAGCCAGCGACACGTAGCCGCCCATCGAGAGGCCGCCGACGGTCGCCTTGGCGATGCCGAGGTTGTCCATCAGCGCGGCGAGGTCGTCGGCCATGTCGGCGATCGAATGCTTCCCGTCGCCCAGAGCGGATTCGCCGAAACCGCGCAGGTCAGGCGCAATCACCCGACATTTCGGGGACAGACCCTTCGCCGTGTCTTGCCACATCCGCCCATCCAGCGGAAAGGCGTGCACAAGAATGACCGCCCGCCCCTCGCCCACCATGGCATAGCTGAGATCCCGGCCGCCGATCCGCGTCTTCATGGCGCCCAGGTTAGCACGGCCGGGGCCCGCCACGAACGCAGCTCCCCGGCCGTCCTCGTCGCAATGGGTCGGTAAAAACTTGCGTGCGCCGTGTAGCCGCCCGACGATCCAACCGTGGGCCTCGGCATCGACCTCGCGATTCAGCAGTTCCTCGACCATTTGCGGGTCGAGCGCGAGCTGTCGGTCGCCACGGTCGCAGCCTACGGGCACGACTTGGCCGAGTTCGCCCGGTTCTTGGTCAGCCGAGGCAAGAACGGGGTGTGTGACGTTCGGCCCATCGACGTGCTCGACTACATGGCCGCGCTCACAGCACAGAAGCTGTCGGTGCGGTCGCAGGCGCGCGCGCTGATAGCCCTGCGCCAGCTCTTCAAGTTCCTGCGCGCCGNNCGAAGAAATCGATCTGCCGCGCTTCGGGCGCAAGCTGCCCGTCTTCCTTACCCTCGACGAGGTCGAGCGCCTTCTGGCCACTCCCGACAAGTCCTCGCCGCGCGGGCTGCGCCACTGTGCAATGCTGGAAACCTTGTACGCAACTGGGCTCCGGGTTTCCGAGTTGGTGAAGCTGCGCCTGGGCGACGTGAACCTGGAGGCTGGTTACCTGGTCGCCTTCGGCAA
>PMLH01000370.1 GCA_003159055.1 Myxococcales bacterium | reverse complement strand
GGTCGAGGTGGCGGCGCGCAATCGGCTTTTGCAGGTGCGCGGACATCACGCTGCACGCGAATTCCAAGAGAGATTGGACCAGGCCTTGGCCGATGCCCGGCAACGCCGCTTCCGAGGCGATGTGGAGTAGCACTTGAAGTTGGTCGTCATCACCGGGGTGTCTGGAGCTGGCAAGACGACGGTCAAGAGCGCCCTCGAGGATTTGGGTTTTTATTGCGTCGACAACTTGCCGATGGCCCTCCTGCCCAAGTTTATTGAGCTTCTTGCGGGCCGTGAAGAAGTTATGCGGGCTGGCCTGGTGGTGGACGCGCGCAGCGGCGACTTTCTGACCGACACCTCACGTGTGCTTGCCGACCTGCGCGCCATGGGACACTCGATCGACGTCCTCTTCCTCGACGCGCCCAACGAAATCCTGTTGCGCCGATTTTCCGAAACGCGACGACGGCACCCCTTGCATGGCAAGGACATCCGCTCCGACATCGAATCCGAACGCGCGAGGCTCGCCACCCTCAGAGCCGAAGCCACCGCCGTGATAGACACCGGCGAGCTCAACGTCCACAGCCTGCGCGCTATCGTGCTCGGTCGTTATGGCCGCGCGGAAGGCAACCTGGCGGTGACCGTGATGTCGTTCGGATTCAAGTACGGTCTGCCCACCGAGGCGGACATCGTGCTCGACGTTCGTTTCTTGCCCAACCCGTTTTTCGTCAGCACCCTGTCGCCACTCTCTGGGGAAGCCGAGGCGGTGCGCAGCTACGTGATGGAAAGCCAGGAGACGCGGCTATTTCTGGAAAAAGCGGAAGAGCTTCTAACCCTTTGCGTGGCCGCGTTTGAGCGCGAAGGCAAAACCTACGCGACCATTGCCATCGGCTGTACCGGCGGACGCCACCGCTCGGTCGTCATCGCCAGCGAGCTCGGGCAGCGGCTCTCCGCATTCCAGGTCGAAGTCAAACACCGTGACATCGCGCGCGGTCGGACCGCGGTGTTTTCCGAGTCAGCCAAATGAAGTGAGGTCGGCAAGAAGCCTCGCTATCTCGGTCGAAAGTTGTAAGCTGTCCAAAGTATCCATCCACGGAACCAACCGGCTGAAATACGATGTCTTCACCAGGGAATAGGACGATTGAACCTATGGTGGGCGTCGTCGTTGTGTCTCATGAACAAGTAGCCTTCGCGCTCATCGAGGCCGCGCGCCGGGTGGTGGGAACCATTCCCAACATTGCCGCCGCTTGCGTGTCCGCCGGCGAAGACAGCGCTTCCATCATGCACAAGGTGGCGCAGGCGTGCGGCCAGGTCGACGACGGCGCAGGCGTGCTGCTACTGGTGGACGTGTACGGCTCGACGCCTTTCAACGTCTCGATGACGATGGCCGACGGCACACGTGCGGCTGAAGTGGTTTGCGGCGTCAACCTCCCGATGCTGCTCAAACTGGCAACCTTGGATCGGTGCAAGCTTACGCCGGCCGTCCTGGCCACCGAAGTGCAGGAGTGCGGACGACGCTCGATTCGCATAGGGTCCGAGCTCACCGGCAAAGTGAGCGTGGGAGGGAAGATCTGACGTGGCAGACCCTGCGCAGAGCATCGCTCGCCAGGAGAGAAAAATTCGCAATCGCGCAGGCATGCACGCGAGAGCGGCGGTGAAGTTCGTCCAGCTCGCGGCGCACTTCAAATCGGAAATTCGGGTCGTCAAGGACGGTTCCGGCGTCAACGGCAAGAGCATCATGGGGCTTCTTACGCTGGTCGCAGCGCTGGGATTCAGCATCGTGATCGAGGCGGAAGGGCCCGACGCCGAGGATGCGGTGAACGCGCTTGCGGCGTTGGTCGACAATGGTTTCGGCGAGGGTGTGGTGAATGATTAGACTGGCCGGCGTCGGGGCGTCTCCCGGCATCGCAATTGGCGTCGCGCATTTCCTCGGCGGACGGGTCGAGGTGCAGGAGCGACGCATCTTCACCGATGAAGTCGACCAAGAATTGCGGCGCTTCGAGGACGCGCTCGCGCGCAGCGACGCCCAGCTTCGCCGCATCCAGCAGCAGATCGCCGAGCACGTGGGAGACGGCCAGGAATACCGCATCCTGGAAGCCCACCGGATGATGCTGGCCGATGTTCATCTGGTCGAAGAAACCAGCAAGATCATCCGCCACGACCAGGTTTCGGCCGAGTGGGCCTTGCGGCGCGCGCTCGATCAGATCCAGGTCGTCTTTTCCAGCATCGAGGATCCGTATTTCCGCGAGCGGCGCAGCGACATCGACATGATTGGCGAGCGGATCCTGCGCAACCTCCTCGGCATGACCCCGCCGGGACACGAGGGCGTGCCCAAGGGCGCAGTGGTGTTCGCGCACGATCTCTCGCCCGCCGACATCACCCAGCTCGGCCGGGCTGGCGTCAGCGGCTTCTTCACCGAGGGCGGCGGCAAGACCTCGCACGCGGCCCTGGTTGCACGCGCCTTGGGGCTGCCCTTGGTCGCTGGCGTTCAGGATTTCATCAAGCACATCCGCACCGGCATGACCGTCATCGTCGACGGCATGCGCGGCGAGGTCATCCTCGAGCCGGACTTCGGCGTGCAGGAACGCTTCGCCGACCGCGCCGCGCGTGACCTGGTCCAGACGGAACGCTTGGCCAAGGCGCGCGAGGCACCGGCCACCACCCTCGACAACGTGCGGGTGCAGCTTGCTGCCAACGTCGAGCTGCTGGAGGAGATCCGCGTCTCAGTCGACCTGGGGGCCGACAGCGTCGGACTGTTCCGCACCGAGTTCTTGTATCTCGAACGATCTACGCTGCCGACTGAAGAGGAACAGTACCAGCACGCGGTGGCTGCCCTGCGCGCGATGGAAGGCCGCACCGTGGTCTTTCGCACCCTCGATCTCGGCGGCGACAAATTGCCGATGGCGGTGCGCATTCCTGCCGGCAACAACCCTGCCCTGGGGTTGCGTTCGATTCGCTATTCGCTGTGGCGGCGCGATCTATTTCGTTCGCAGTTGCGCGCCTTCTACCGAGCGGCGTCCGTGGGTCCCCTGCGCATTATGTTCCCCCTGATTTCCGGCGTCGGTGAAATGCGCATCGTCAGGGACGTCTGCGCCAGCGTTTGCGATGAGCTTGTCAAGGACGGCATCGAGCACGACCCCAAAGTGCCGCTCGGAGCGATGATCGAAACGCCCAGCGCCGCGATGACCGCGGACCTGCTCGCCAGCGAAAGCGAGTTCCTTTCCATCGGTACCAACGACCTCATCCAATACGCACTGGCAGCCGACCGCCAAGACGAGCACGTGGGCTACCTCTACCACCCGCTTCACCCCGCCATCTTGCGCTTGATTCAACAAGTGGTGAAGGCCGCCAACCAGTGTGGCAAGCCGGTCGCCATGTGCGGCGATATGGCTGGCGATCCAAGGTTTTGCTGGGTGCTGCTCGGACTTGGTTTGCGGTCGCTGTCAATGGCGCCTCGACAAATCCCGATGGTCAAGTCGATCGTGCGTTCCACCCGCCTTGTCGAAGCGGAAAAGTTGACCGAAGAGATCATGGCGTTGCGAACCGAGGACGAAATCGAAGAAGTTGTGAACCGGACCATGAAGAGCCGGTTCCCGCTCGAGTTCGGCGAAGAGATGTAGCCGGCGATCAGGCGGCGTGGCGCCGGCTCACGCTCGCGCGACCCCGCGGGCCGCCACCCGTGCTAGCGTACGCCAGCCATGCCGGAATTGCCGGATCTGGTCCATATCGCCGAGGTGCTCCAGCGCGCCATCCTGAACCAGCCCATCGTGAGCGTCCGGGTTGGTGACCCCGTCGTGCTTCGTCTGATGGCGAATCAGCCCTTGGCAGACGCGCTCTGCGGAAAATGCATTCGTGCGATCGCGCGGCGCGGCCACTTCCTGCGGTTTCTCCTCGATGGCAAGCTGCTGCTCGTCGTGAACGCCATGCTGGCCGGACGTTTCGTCCTGGCCCCGAAGGTTGCGTCCCGCCTCGGCAAGGATGTGATCGTCGCGCTCGGCTTCCAGGACGGGCAGGAACTGCACTACCGAGACGACATGCGCATGGGCAAGATCTACTTGGCCACGGCAGCGCAAGAGCACGAAATCCCAACCTACCGCGATCTCGGCGTTGACCTGCTGTCCGAGTCCTTCGACCTGCCGCTCTTCCGGAACCTGATTGCTGGACGCCGCGATCAGGTCCGCCAATTCCTACTCGACAAATCGACGCTGGCATCCATTGGCAACGCCTACGCCGACGAGATTCTGTTTGCGGCACGAATTCACCCGAAGACCTTCTGTCACCACCTCATGCCCGAGACCGTGGACACCTTGTTTCGGGCGATTCGGCAGACGCTCGACCACGCCATCGCGGAAATCCGCGAACGAGGCGAGCCGATCCAGACCAAGGTGCGGGATTTTCTCGCCGTGCGTGGAAAGGCCCGCCAGGCCTGCCCAACCTGCGGGACCACTATTCGAATGGTGCGGGTCGGGCGCGCCGATGCGCATTTCTGCCCGAGCTGCCAGCCAACCGACAGAAACCTCGCCGTCGACTTTCGAAGGCTGTCGGCTCAGCGTGACAAGAGCGAGTAACTCAATCTGTCAACGCAGGTGCCTGTGGCGCTGCCCGGGCCCGGTCGAGTAGATTGCCCGGCGGCAGCGGATCATTCTGAATGAAAGCACTGACGATTCCTGAGACGTTCACGCTCTTACACACGAGCCTCAGAGGAGCAAAGTGCGTCTTTTTATTACACTTGATTGTTTGCCAGCGGCAATCAAACCGCCGCAACGGTGTCACTTCAGCAACGAGGACAAGCGCCCAATGACAAGAACAAGATTTGCATTTCTCAGCCTTCTTCCCCTCGCCCTTGCAGCCTGCGGCGGCCGCAGCGGGCTCCACGTTGAATCCGCCGATGGCGGAGGCTCGGGCGATGCCAAGTTGGATGGAAAGCGGGACGTCAATGCCGACGGCGCCGGAGCCGTCAACATTGATGCCGTTTTCCCAGGCGATGTCCCGGCAGACGCCCCAAGCCCCGACGGTCTCACGCCCGACCGTTCGCCTATCGACACGAGTCTGGCTGACCGTGCGAACGTGCTGGATGTTCGGCCCTTCGAGGTCGGCACGGCTGACGTCGCTCGCCCGGATGGTGCTCGCCTCGATGGTGCTGGTACTGATGGACGAATCGGACTTTCCGATGGGGTGAACACCAGACCTGAGGGAGGCATCCTCCCACCCGACGGTGCGAACGCCGATGTGCCCAGATTTGTTCGCGACGGCGGCACACCACCCCCGATCGACGCGCCGCCGGTCACACTGACGGGCATCGAGATCTCGCCAGCCAGCCCAATCATCGTCAACGTGGGGACCTCGCGTACCCTCACCATCACGGCGATCTACTCGAACAACACCACCCAGGACGTGTCCAGCTCCGCTACGGTGACCTCTGCCAACGCCGCGATCTTGACCGTGTCCGGAATGACGCTGAACGGTTCGCCCACGGTAACCAGCACGGCGACCACCACTATCACGGCGACCTACCAGGGCCAGACCGCGACTGCGACGGTGAACGTGAATGGGACGAACCCGCTAACGAAGATCAGCATCAACCAGGTGCCGACGATCCCGCTGGCCATAGGAGCGGTGGTGAATCTGACGGCCACTGGCATATTCGCCGACGGAACCAGTCAGGATGTCACGGCCCAGGCGACCTGGGCCTCGTCCGCGCCGTCCGTCGCGACCGTGGGCAGCACCGGCGCGACTGCGGGGCAGGTCACTGCGGTGGCCGCAGGTACCTTCACCGTAACAGCCACGGTGGGCACAATCGTCGGAACGTCCACCACGATGACCGTGTCGACCAAGAAGCTGGTGAGCATCGCGATCACGCCCTCGGCTCCGACCTTGCAGCGCGGACTGACCAACCAAGCCTTCCTTGCCACGGCCTCCTACGACGACAATTCCACTGGTGATGTGACCCAGCAGGCGACCTGGTCGTCGAGCGACACCAGCGTCCTCACGGTGGTTGCCACCGGGGCCAATGCGGGCCGGGTCTCGACCCTCGCCGCGGGCACGGCGACGGTCACAGCAACCGTAGGCGCCATCAGCGGCACGGACCTGGTGACCGTCACCCCCACGCCTCTGCGTACCATCACGATAACCGGCCCAAGCGTGCTCGTGGTAGGCAGCCCCAAGTCCTACACCGCAACGGGAACCTACGCTGACAACACGACCGTGGACCTGACTACGACCGTGACCTGGTCCTCCACCGACGCCACCATCCTGACAGTGTCCAACGCGGCCGCGACGGTAGGTCTGGCCTCGGGGGTCGCGGCGGGCACCGCCACCATTCGCGCCGCATCGGGCAACATCACCGGGACGCTCAGGGTGACCGTGTCGGCGGCAGCACTGATCAGCATCACGGTGACACCCAGTCCGCTCAACAACGTGATCGTCGGGCTTTCCAGCCCGCTGAAGGCCATCGGCCTCTACGGCGATGTGACGAACCCGAACACCCAGTTCTCGATCGACGTCACCACGTCAGCGACCTGGACGGTTGCAAATAGCGCGATCGCCACGGTGGGCAATACCACAGCCACGGCTGGTCAGGTCACCGGCGTGGCCGCAGGCAGCACCACGGTCACGGCGACATTGTCCGGGCAGAGCGCCCCGGTGCAGGTGACCGTGATCAATACCAGCCTGGTCTCGATTGCCGTGAATCCCACGGTTGCCAGCGTCAGGGTGGGCCAGACGTACCCATTCACTGCGACCGGCACCTTCGATAACCAGAGCACCCGGGACATCACGAGCGACGTGACCTGGACTTCCAGCAATACTGCGACGGCCACGATTTCGAATGCCGCTGGCTCGAACGGCGTCGCGACCGGCGTGGCGGCCTCAGCCACGGCCGTCACGATCACGGCGACCATGAGCGGCAAGACCGCGACGGCGAGTCTGACCGTCGACGTACCGCGAATCGTGTCCATCCAGATCGCCCCCGCGGTGGCACAAACCATCAACACGGGTGCCACGACGGCGTATACCGTCACCGCCGTCTACGAAAACGGCACCACGACCAACGCCCTGACAGGCGTGACTTGGTCGTCGTCGAATACCGCAGTTGCCACGGTCGCGGCCGCCGGCGGCGGACGGGGCGGCGGGCCCGGCGGCGCTGGGGCGACTGCCACAGGCGTGGGCGCGGGAACCACCACCATCACGGCCACCTACACCCCCACCGGAGGGACAGCGTTGACCGACTCGGTCACGCTCAACGTGCAAATCCCGGCGACGGTCATCGCGATCCGACTCACTCCTCCCACCGCCTCGATCAACGTCGGTGGAACTCAGACCTACACGGTCAATGCCGACTACAGCAATGGAGACACGACAACAGTAGTCGCCACGCTGACCACTTCCAACGGGACAGTGGCTTCTGTGGGCGGCGGAGGCCGCGGAGGCGGGGCAGGCGGTCTCACGGTCACAGGCCTGGCTGCCGGCACCGCCACGATCACGGCCACCTACACGACGGGCGGTCAGACCTTCACCGACACGGCGACCCTAACCGTCACGCTGGCTTCCCCACCCACGGGTCTGTACATCGAGCCAGCCTCGGCGTCGGTGATAGTGAACGGGACACAGCAGTTCCGAGCCTTCACCCAGAACAGCGACGGGACCGCCACAGACGTGACTGCCAACGGCAGTACCGAGTGGTCGACCTCTGACGGAAACCTCGCCACCGTTACCACGGCCGCGGCCGGCGGCGGTCGAGGGGGGGGCATCATCACTCCGGGTGGCGGCGGCCTTGCCACCGGCCTTGCTGCCGGAACCGTAACCATCACGGCGATCTACATCCCGGCCACTGGGTCCCCATTCAGTGCCACGGCGACCTTGACTGTGATCAACAAGACGCCCCAGAGCCTCATCGTCAGCCCGGTATCCGCCACCATTCTGCTCAACGGGACGCAGGCCTTTGTGGCTACCCTGGTCTATACCGACGGCAGCAGCACCGCCGTGACCGGCTCAGCGAGCTGGACCACGTCCGATCCGACGGTCGTCGTCATGACCAACCCCACCACGGGCGGCCGTGGCGGCGGGCCGGGAGGCGGCGGGGTTGTGGGCGGAGGCACGGCAACCGCAGTCGGGACTGGCAGCGCAACCGTCACCGCAACCTTCACCCCGTCCAACAGCACCACGACACTGACCGCAACGGCGAGCGTGACGGTCACCGATCCGCCGATCCTGTCGCTGGAAATCACGCCGACCGACCCCACCGTGTACCTGTCGAGCGGCGCGAACCAGCAGTTCACGGCCACGATTGTCTTCACGGACTACACCACACGAAACGTGACCACGTCGGCCCAATGGACGTCGTCGGCCCCAACTGTGGCAGTCGTCAGCAATTCGGGCGGCACCATCGGCCGAGCCACTGGCTTGAAGGCTGGCGCCAGCACGATCACGGCCAGCTACACCGGCACTGGTGGCACGTTCACGGCCACGACGACCTTGACCGTGGCCGACAGGCAGGTCACCGCGGTGCAGGTCACGCCTACGAATCCAACCACGCATCTGGGTATCAACCAGGCCTTCGTGGCCACGGCCGTGTATGACAATGGAACGAACGGTACGGTAACCGGCAGTGCCACCTGGACGTCCTCCGACAGCACGGTGGCCAGCGTGGGGAACGGTGGCGTGGCCACGCCCATCAAGGCTGGCACCACGACCATCACCGCGACCGTCGGTGGGGTCTCAGGGACATCGGTGCTCACGGTCGACCCAGGAACCTTGAGCTCGATCGCCATCACGCCAGCGCCGCTCAGCGTCGCCGTGGGCGGTCACCAACAGCTCACCGCCACGGGGACCTACACCAGCGGACCAACCCAGGATCTCACGAACAGTGTGACCTGGCTGTCCACCGATGCCGTGGCCACCGTGTCGAACGCCGGCGGCTCGCGCGGTTTGCTCACAGCAGTCAGCGCCGGTTCGGCCGCGGTCTCGGCCAAATTCCAGGGCGTGACCGGCAGCCTGACTGTCGCCGTCACTGCCAGCGGCGGCACCACCCCCGACGCTGCGGCGACGAACTGACCTAGAGCGCCGAACGGTCTAGTCCCGAATCACAGACCTTTCGGCGCTCCTGCAGAGTCCTCTTCCGAAGCCCGCTGCCGTCTGCCGGCCTCTCCTCTGCAGATGGCGACGGGCTTCTTCTATTAGCCGCGCACGATGAAGCCGACCATCTGCCCGGTGGCGCGCCCGGCCTTCCGGAACGAGAAGAACCGTTGGTGAGGATCGCAGTGGGTACAAGCGGCGCTGGCATCAATGTTTGCGGGCAACACACCCGCGGATTCCAGCTCGATCTGTTGTACCAGGCGCAGATCGATGTGCTCTTTCTTCTTGCCGCGCATCACAGACCCGTTCTCTCGGGCCGCGGGATTGGCGGCAACGAACGCATCGACAACCCCCGGACCAACCTCGAAGCAGCACCCGCCAATGCAAGGGCCGAGAGCTGCTCGCAGCTCCCCGGGCCGGCATCCGAATTGCGCCGTCATCATCTCGACACCGGCTCGGGCGATACCGGCCACGGTTCCGCGCCAGCCGGCGTGCAGCGCGGCAAAGGCGCCGGTGCGCGGGCATGCGAGGAGAATGGGCGTGCAGTCGGCAACGTGGATCGAAATGGCGACGCCCGGCTCGTCACTGCAAAGACCGTCGGCCCGCTCGGCAGCGACGGCATGCAGGTCATCTGCGTGGCGCACGCGCACGATGCGCGTGCCATGAACCTGCGAAACCCGAAACATCGCGCTCGCGCGCGAAACGTCCAGCAGTCGGCGATGGTTCTCGTCGACGTGCTCGCATCGGTCGCCCCATTTCCAGCCCAGATTCAGGGTATCAAACGGAGGCTCGCTCACGCCCCCGGCGCGGGTGGTGAAGCCGTGCCGAAAAGGCGCGGCGATGGTCGCGGAAACCATCAGCGGGACCGCCACACCGTCGGAAGTGGTGAAGGTTCGGATTTCCATGGCTAGCCCGTACAATTCACGAGCCGCACCAAGTGGATGTTCGTGCGGGCTAGGGAACCGCGTGCGGAGCCTGTCGCCTTTGGCGGCAGCGAAGCGTCGCGGGAAGGTATGGAAACCCTTCCAGGGTTTCCATCACAATCGACTAGCCCGCCAATCTTCCGTGCATCGAACCCGGTCTGTTTTGGCATGTCCGTCAGCAATCCATTCTCGTGAACCATGCGGGCTAGCGCAGATGCCGCAGAGCCGCGAGCGCGGTGATGAAATCCTCGGGTGGATTCGATTCAAATTCCAGCCACTTTCCCGTCTTCGGGTGATGAAAGCCGAGCAGCCGCGCGTGCAGGGCCTGTCGCCCCAGTTGCTTGGCGATGGCTCGCACCTGCTCGTCGCGCGGCGGGCGCCCATAGGTGACATCGCCGAGCAGCGGGCATCCCATCGCCGCAAAATGCACGCGCACCTGATGCGTGCGTCCGGTTTCGAGCTCTGCCTCCATTCGGCACGCCTTGCCGAGATCTTCCAGCAGCCGCCAGTTGGTGACCGCGCGCTTGCCGGTCTTCACCTTGATGCTGAACTTCTTTCGATCATAAGGGTCTCGGCCGTGCAGGGTTTCGATGCGTCCGGATTCGCGCGCCGGCCGCCCGACCGCCAAGGCTTCGTAGACTCTTCGGATGCGATGGACTTTGAAATCGGCGCCCAATGCCGTCATGGTGACGTCGTCCTTCGCGACCACCAGCAGCCCCGAGGTGTCCTTGTCGATGCGATGGACGATCCCCGGCCGCAATTCGCCGCCGATGCCGCGCAAATCTTGGCAGTGCGCGAGCAGGGCATTGACCAGCGTCCCGTCCTCGTGACCGGCGGCCGGATGGACCACCAGGCCCGCTGGCTTGTCGATGACGACCAGGCTTTCGTCCTCGAACACCACCCGCAGCGGGATGTCCTCCGCCAGCAATTCCACCTCGCGCACCTGGGGCTGAACCCAAACCACGCGATCGCCACTTCGCATTTTTTGCGACGGCGACGCGGCCTTGCCGTTCACCGTGACCGCAGACTCGCCAATCTGACGGGAAAGCTGGGTTCGCGAAACGCCATTGACCCGCGCCGCCAGCACGACGTCGAGCCGCAGTCCAACCTCCGCGGACGCCACGGTGAAGCTGAGCGATGGCTGCGGCGAAGCTGCGCCTGGCCGAGCGTCGGTATCGCTTGTCACCAGATCTTGGACTTGATGTTCTGCCCGCGCTGCTTGAGCAGGATGTCGACCAGGGCGCGCTCGAACAGGTTGGTGGCCGCGATCTCCGACGTCACGCGCGACCGGAAATGCTGGCGGCCTTCTTCGATCTCTTCCTTCATCGATTCAAACAGCGTGTCGTTCTGGATGCCCTGGACCAACTTGGCTTCGTTGTACATCGCAAGATCGGACGCGATCGCCCGGGCGAACTGACGCGCTCTTTCTGGCTTGTCGATCAACGGAGGCATGCCAATAAATTAACCGATTCTTGCCCTGGCGGCGAATGAGTTTGCAGCCGCACAACGGCATTCTAAGATTGGGCCATGAAGCGTATCCAACAGGCCTTTGTCCTCGCCCTGCTTTGGGCACCGGCCCTTCCCGCGCGCGCCGACGACACCTACCAGGTCAGCAAGACCGATGCCGTCGTCACCGTCGGAAGCAAGGGCAAGGCGAGCGTGACCATCGCGGCGAAAAAGGGCTGGCACCTCAACGCGGAGGCGCCCCTAACCCTGAAGCTCGGCACCACGCCTGGTCTCGAAACGGAAAAGGCCAAGCTCGGGCGTTCCGACCTCGCACTGTCGAACGAAACCCAGGCCCGCTTCGAGGTCGGGGTGACCGCCACGGAACCAGGCAAGAAGACCCTAGAAGCCGAAGCCGGCTTCGTCCTTTGTGAGGAAAGTGCCTGTCGACCGGTGAAAGAAAAACTGACTCTCGCGGTCGACGCGAGCGAGCCCAAGAAGGCCGGGCCGGCCGCCGGAACGAAGAACGCCGGCAAGAGGAAGTAGCCTCAGCGAAACGCCCGAACCATCGACCGGACCTTGCGTACCAGCCTCTGGTTGAAGTTCCCGACGGCCGTCACGACCAGATGCCCGGGCTGAAACACCTGGCAGGCAATGTCCTGGATCTGCGAGGCATCGACCTCGGCCATGCGGCTGTATCGCTCGCTCGGGCTGCGCAGAGGCCGCCCGAAAAGAAGACTGTCGCCAAACCAGTTGCACAAACCGTCGACGTCGTCGAAGCCGGCTTCCAGGTCGCGCGCATAGCGCCGCTTGGCCTTCTCGATGGCAACCGGGTCGATCGGCTGGTCGCGCAACTCGCCCACGATGCTGAAGATTTCGCGAACAAGGTCGGGCAGTTTCTCCGACGCACAGGCCGCCGAGATTTCCACCAGCGACGTGTCGGCCAACGGGTCAAGCCCGGCATTCACGTGGTAGGCCAGGCCCTTGCGGTCGCAAACCCGGTAGTGAAGCGGCGTCGACATACCGTCGTCGAGCAGTCGCAAGAAAGCGACGAACGCGGGAAACTGCGGGTGATCGTCGGCAATCGCGCGAAACAGAATCTGGACTTCGACCTGGGCCGAATCGGTGCGCACGCAGTGCAGGCTCGGACCCGGAAAGCTCCGGGGCGCGGGGCGAGGATTGCGCAGCTCTCCCGGCGGTAACTTCGCCAACGCGCTCGCAGCGGCAGCCATGACCTTGGCGCTCTCGAGCGGGCCGGCCACTGCAAGGGCAAGGTTGCGCGCGCCATGGTAGCGACGAAAATGCGCTTCCACATCCCGTCGAGTGAAACGACAAATGTTGCTTTCGGGTCCGGTGATGGAGAATCCGAGCGGATGCCCAGGCCAGGCGTGACCTCGGCCGACGTCGTCGATGCATGTGCGTTGCCCGCGTTCGTCGAAGTCGTCGAGAATTTCTTCCAAAACGATGGCCCGTTCGAGATCGATATCCACGAACAGCGGCGCCGAGAACAGATCGCCGAAGATCTGCAAGACCGCCGGCACATCGTCAGGCTTTGGCTGCACCTGGTAAAGCGAATAGTCGCGGCCGGTCTCGCCGGACAACATGCCACAGCGATCTTCGAAGGCCGAGTTGAGCGCGAACGAGCTTGGGTAGCGGGCCGAGCCACGAAAGAGCATGTGCTCGACGAAATGCGACAGTCCGTTGTTGGCAGCCGTCTCGTAGCGCGACCCCGTCCGCACGTAGAGGGCGACCGACGCGGTATGCAGGTGCGGGGTCTCGACCGTGACCACCTTGAGCCCGTTCGGTAGCTCGCCGGTCACCACCCGGGCAGGAAACGGAATCAGCTCACTGTGTGCATCTGCGCGACGAGCCCGGGATTGAGACTTCATGAATTGCCCCAATACTACACGCCCGGCCCCGAAGGTGCCCCCGGCAAATCTTTCGGGTTGAAACAAGGATCCGCGCACGAGCCGGCCGTGATAGATAGCCGCGTGCCTTCCCCAGCCCCCTCGGTCCGCCTCGTGGTCAACGCCGATGGGTTCGGTGCATCCACGCAACGCGACCGAGCCGTCATCGCAACCCATCAAAACGGCATCGTCACCAGCACCTCGGTGCTCGGCAACGTGGCCGATCCAGCGGCTGTGAAAGTGGCCCTGGCTGCCGTGCCAGCGCTGGGCGTCGGCGTTCAGCTATCCCTGGTCGACGGCGCGCCGGTCGCTTCGCCTGACACTGTGCCCTCGTTGCTTGGCCCCGACGGAAGATTCCCGCCTCGGGCCCGCGACGTCGTCCTCAATTGGGCCAAGGCCGCGATCAGGGCCGACGAAGTCGAGCAAGAGCTCGATGCGCAAGTGTCGCGGCTGCGCGACTTCGGGTTTGCCGTCGACCACCTGTGCGGCAAAGACGGCCTCGGTTTCCTGCCCATCGTCGCGCAGGCACAAGAGAAAGTTGCCAAGCGGCACGGCATTCTCGGCTTGCGGATGGCGGTCGAAAGGCCGACCCTTGCCTGGACGTCCGACCTGCGACGCGGAATGGGAACCGCAGCCATGGCGGCGATGGCCTGGCTGAGCCGGCGCGAGCTCGGCGCGCGCCGACACGGCCCGCAGAGCTGGGGTTTCTTCGAAACGGGCCGCCTGGACGAGGTCCGAATCCTGGAAATCCTCGGCCGCCTGGGCGCCGGGAGCCATGAGATCATCTGCCATCCCGACCTGGACGACGACCTGCAAAGCGCGCCTCGCAACAGCGAAGCCTTCGCCCTGACCTCCGCCCGCGTGCGCGCGGTGCTCGGCGACCGTCAGATCGAGCTCTGCCGGTGGAAAGACTTGTTCTAGTTTTTATGGCTACGGACGCCACGGGAGAAAGATCAAGCGACGATTTGCTTCTTGAACGGTCAGCGGAAATTCTGCCCACACTGGGGTGAGGTAGATGGCCGTCAATAGAGCCAGGCTGACGAACACCAACACGGCGCGGGGCCAGCGCTGCTCCAGTTTGGCAGCAACCCCGGCCAACAGCACAATGGCGAAGCCGTACGACGGCTGGTAGTGGTAGAAGAACGAGTGTTTTCCCATGGAGACGGCAAACAGCACCATCAAAGCCGCCCACCCCGTGGCGAGCACGAGCACCGCCTTGGTGAACGCGCTATCGAAGAAGGCTGACCAATACTGACGCCAGCGCGGTCGCAACGCCGCAAGACCGCGGGTCAAGGGCAGCCCCATCACAAGCAAACTGGCCGGGACCCAGAATACCGGATTGCCAGCGCTGGAGGCATAGCGCGAGGTGGTTCCGTAGAACGACAGCTTGACCACGATGGGATGATAGAGCGCCGGCCAGGAATACCAGGACGACGCCAAGGGATTGTCGTATTTCCCCGTGCCGTGCAGGCTGGTGAATGCGGTGACAATGACTTGCCACAAGGCCGCCGGATCGCTGGGGTGGCCCATCAGGCGCAGTCCCGCCATCCAAATCAGGAAGTGCGCAATGGGCGATAGCCCGAACAGGAAGATGGTTTGCCACGGCACGCGGCGGAAAAGCAGGACGGCGAGGATGGCGGGCGCCAGGGTCTGCGCGGCACTCCATTTGATCGACGTGGCGGCGCCGATGAAGATTGCGGCAACGGCCACCCCGCGCCAGGTGCGCGCGGTCACAACCGCCAGAACACTCCATAAGATGAAGCAGGTGAGCATTCCATCGATCAGGGCGGTGCGCGAATAGGCAAGGAAGAAACCATCCGCGGCGACAAAGCCCGCAGCCAACCAGCCCGCCCGCCGACTGGCGAAGATCTCGCGCGCAAGCCAGAAGGCGATGACCATGGTCTGCAGGCCAAAGCACAAATACATGAACCGCCATCCCACCGAGTTGTAGCCGAACAGGAGAAGCCCGATCGTCCCCAGCAACTTGCCGAGCGGCGGGTGAAAGTCGTGCATGTCGGGAACGCCGAGCAGAAAGTGATGCGAGGTTGGCCCATAGAACTGCTCGTCGAACGTGTTGCGAGGTGGAAAGCCAATCCCTTGGATGCGCAGGATTACGCCGCCCACGATCATGAAGGCAAGCAGCAGCGTGGTGACACGTTGGGGGCGCCCCATGGCTCCCCACCGGTCCACGGCGTCTTGCCAGGCCGCGCGCACGGTGTGCACCACCCCGCGAACCATCGTCGCTGGCATCATTGCGGAATCACGCAGTCCGAGAGCACGCCCACGGGCACGGCATTTTTGACGGGAGCAAACGCACCTCCAACCGCCCAGCGCAGAGAGACCGATTTGATCGTGCCGACCATGTGATAGTTGCAGGTCACAGTGAAGCGATCTGTGGGCAGATCGCCGGACAGGCCAGGTGAGCTCCAAAGACCCGCGCCAAGAAAGAGCACCTGATCCGCGGTGTTGTAAGGACGCAATCGCACCGAATCCTGCGTGCCGTTCGGATCAAAGGGCTGCTGGTTGGCCCGGTACGCGCAATGCACGCCTTCCAGCGCCAGGTCCGAGGCACAGTCCAAGCTCTGGCTGTCCTCGCGAACCAGCGTGATCTCGATAGACCGCGTGCCGCCGGCGTACCACCCATCGGCAAGGGGCGCATAACGCTTGCCATAGTCCATCCACGCAAAAATCACCCAGACACCAAAACTCACGATGAACAGGCTAAGCAACGTGTAGCAAAGCACATTGGATTCGCCGGTCACCTTGGACGGCGGGAGGACATCGGGTTGAGCGCTGAGGCGTTCGCCCAGGGGCGGCGCGGGTATCGCCGCCACCGCGGACGACGATTTCGAGCTTTTCGGCTCGCAACTATTTGCAGCATCGGGCGAGGTATCGGGAACAGACAGCGGAGCCATCTGCAGATGATTAGTGGAACCCACCCCCGCAGTCAACCAGCGCTAGCCGTCGTGCGAGGTTGCGGCGGGAGGAGCTACTGGCAGTTGGCTGGCAGCCCGACGTACACAGTGCCCAGCTCAGTCAGGGTTCCGTCGTCGTTGGCCAGGCGCGCATTGGGGATAGGGCTCGCACTGAACCACGAGTAGCGATAGATGTGCGGGTTGTTTTCGAGATAGGGTACGGCGGACTGCATGAAGACCTTCTGGTCCGCCACCGAGTGTGAGGTGTCGCAGGAGAACTCGGTGACCCAGATGGGCTTGCCGAATTGGACGAAGCCTTCCAGGCCGCCACCTGTGTCGAGATTGCCCTCGATGTAGGCCTTGAGCGAAGGCAGATCGCAGTTGTACCAGTGCACGGCTACGTAGTCGACTTCGCAGCTTGGGCAGGCCGCGAGGAAGGCCTTCAGATAGGTGTAGGGATCGGTGATCTGCGGGTCGCTGCCAGCAGACGGAGAAGACGAGCTGCCGCAGAAGTTCATTCCGGGAGAGACAATGGGGATGCCAGCTGCCTGGGCATGGGCTTCAATACTGGGCCACGCGGCCGCAGCTTGTGGGGGCGTCAAGTTGGCCTGGGACTTGAAGTTGGGCTCGTTGAATCCCAGCACGTAACGGGCATCAGCGGGCAACGCATCCTTTAGTGAACCACTGCCCCACACCATGGGCACGAACTCCAGGCTGCTGGCTGCCGGCTTGCTTGACCAGTTGTACCACCAGGAGACCCCCGGTGAGGTGGCGCTGGGCGCGAAGGCACCGGAAGGCGCGGTGTTGGTGGCGATTCCACGCTTGCAGCGCGCACCGCCCCCATCGGGAGCGGCGCCGCTGTCGGGCCGGGAGGTGTCAGCGCCGGTGGCCGTATGGTCTGCTCCGCCCCGATCGGCGACAACGCTGCGGTCGGCGGCAGCCTCAGGGGTTGGGCTGGGGCCGTCGCTTTCGAGCGCTGAATCTCCGGCAGCTGGCCCTCGATCGGCGGCTGCGGCCGCTGCGTCGCCTGGACTGAAGGTCCCAGTGCTGGAACGGCACCCAGCAGTTGTTCCCAGCGCAACAAGTATCGCGAGGCCATGGGTGCGGCTCATGGGGCTCCGTTCAACGAGGCAAGCGTAGATCGCGAAGGGCGTTCACGGTGGTGGAATCCAGGGTCGCCGGCAACCCTGGCAACAGGGCCGAGATGGCACTCGGGACCCGTTGTGGGTGAATGATGGCCAGTTGAATCGTGCGTGAAGCAACGTCCAGCAGGATCACGAAGTAGCGGTAACCAGTCACCGGTCGCCGGAACGCTGCGCCGGGCCCCTTGCTGGGGCTCGCCAGCGCGCCCGCGGCGGCTTCCTGGTCGCTTGTCTTGTCGATGAGATCCACCTCGGCGCCCAGCGACGAGACGGCGCACTTGGAGCCACAAGGACCTTCGCCGACGTACCCGGCGTAGCCGATCATGTTGGTGCTGAAGACGTCCAGGTTCTTGTATTGGTTGTTGTCGTTGACCACCTCGAAAACGTTGAATTGGCCGCAGCCATCGGCCAGCGATCCGTTGTTGGGATCCTTGGCGTAGCATTGGCAGCTCGAAAACTGCCCAGCGCGGACCAACTCGCCCACGCTGAGCCCGATCCAAGGGGCATCGAACCACCCACCGGTGTCATCCTTGGAGCAACGGCCGCTGACGGCCGCTCCGTGCGGCATCGAGGCAAGGACAACGAAGAGCTTGGCGCCCGACCAGCCCGAGTACGCCTGGTGACCTGCGCCCGGTGTGGCGCAGTACGGGCTGCTGCCCGAGCCACAGGCGAAGACCTGGCTGGTGGACACATTGACCAGGCACTCGGTGCCGACCGAGCCCGCGAAACCTTTGCTCTCGGTGCTGTTGCCATCGAAGGCCAGTCCCTGGGTGGCCCCGGGCAAGCGATCGTCCCACGCCGACACCCGAGCCCAGCCCGTGCCCGCGCCCGGCTGATAGACCGCCAGCTGCTTGACCAGCATGGGTCCCCGCAGCGTCATGATCAGATCCTCGTCCCAAGGCGTGAGCGCATCACCCGCGATGGTCTTCTTGGACAGGCAGCAACTCGACGACTGGTAGGCGTCGCAGGGGCCCACGGCTGGATCGGTCCGACTGGGATACCAACCCGCGGCACCGATAGATTGGAACGTCAGTGTCCCGCCATTGGATGCCGGCTCGGCCCCCAGGTCAGGCGCCGATATTCCCGCATCCGCCGCGGGCATTGGGGCATCCGCGGCCGCGTCGGGCAGCCGAGCGCCGCTGTCAGGGGGCCGGCTGTCGGGAGCCTTGCTGCTGTCGGGTGACTTGCCGCCGCTGTCGGGCGCTCGGACGATGTTGTCGGGCGATGTCGCGGCGTCGGGTGATGCCGGGTCGCGGGCGTTGCCATCGGGGGAAGCAGGGCTCTCGGCGCCACCATCGCCCGAAGGCGCGGGCGGGGAAGAGCAGGCCAGGAGGAGCACGCAGGCCGCAGCGAGGACGCCCTCCGATGAACGGGTTCGCGGAAGACGCCCTACCATCCGATGGCCACCAGCAGATATTGCGGCTGAGCGTGGGAGATGTAGCTCGAGTAGGAGCCCACATCGTCATAGGGGAAGCCGTAGGCCTTTCCCCCCAGAGCGTGATTGTGCCAGAAGAGGGCGTAGTAGTTGGCCGGGGCGGCCTGGTAGAAGGTCGAGGCGTCCGCCCACAGGGTCTTGCTGAGCAGCTTTCCCGTGGCATCGAAGGTCCCGGCCACCGCGCCCACGTGGCGGTAAATGGCCGCCGACAGGTCGGGATACGAGCCCAGGCCGCCGCCGTTGGGGCCCGGCTTGGTGACGGTCAGGCCGTTGGCGGCCCACAGTTGGTCCACGAACGAATCGTAGTACGTGGCGTATTGGCCGCCTTTGTCGAAGCCTCCGGCCCCGGGGGCCACGATCCGGTAGGGCGCATTCGGGGCCTGCGCCAGACCCTGGAATTCCGCTGGAACCTCGTTGATGAACTTCTGAAAGGTGACCGCGCGATCCTCCTGAAAGGTGGCGTAGTCTTCCCCCACCGCCGCATCGTAGCCGTCGGCACAGTGCAGGCGCATGGCGATCTTGAGACCAAAGGCGTCCACGCGAGTGGTGTTGCCGTTGTACTGGGTCGCCCCGATGGTGTGCTCGATGAAGTCGAAGTACTTGCTCTTGGTCGGATCGGCGGCACAGGCGGTGTCTCCGTCGACACACAGATAAAAGTACATGCGTCCCGAAGAATTGGCGGGCATGTCGTAGGTGGCCTGTTCGGCGATGGAGTGCAGCTCGGAGATCGTGTCGTTCTTGAAGCGCCAGTACACCTGGCCGTCGGTCAGCTTGCCATTGGTGCGGTTGAGGAACTTGAACATCATCACGTTCTTGGCCGCCGGGACGTTGCTGCTGTCCCAGAAATCTGCCGGGGCGTTGCCCCCGTCGGTGGGCCCTGCCGGGACGAACGCGTCGGCGCTGCCAGTATCGCGGGCCGCGTCCCGGGCATCCGGCGCTGCGGCGCCGGGGTCGGTGGCGCTGGCGTCGTGAAGCGCGACGGCGTCGGCCGCCTCGCTAGTACCACGAGCGTCGCTGGTGCTGCGCGCATCATGTACCGGGGTGCCGTCAGAAGGGGGGCTGCTGTCGTCCGGCACAGCGGTGTCCGGTCCGCCCTTGGAGGCACTGGCATCGGCCGGGGACGTCCCCGAGTCCGGCTTGGTCTCCGACGACGAGCTTCCCGCGCAGGCGAGCCCCAGGGCTGACAGAATCGCAAGCATGCGGAGCGGAAGCGCTCGATGAGCCATCCCTTCAGGGTACCGCTACATGCAAGAGGGTGTCCACGGTCAGGCCCACTTTCCGCCCCTCAACGCCGCGCTGATCCTTCTATCAGCCGCCCCCTGCGTCCGGCAGCGAGCAGTCCCCGGCAATGGCCCCGGCGGCGTACAGGATGCCGCCCAGAAGGTGCCGGCGAACCATCGCGTCGCCGAATGCCGCTCCAGCATGGCCGAGCCCCGTGTAAAACGAGCGCCCGGCCCCAACCGTTTTGCACCACGCGATCGGGTGATCGCCCATGGGGGCCGGATTGTTCGGATACGTGGTCTCGTCCAGGTTGATGAGCACGTGCGCCGTCGACCTCGGGTTCTGGGTGAAGTCGTACCATTCGTCGAAGCGCGACCACGGATTCGGCAGCGCGCTCGCCGCCGGGTGCGCCGCATCCTCAATACGTAGCGAGGCGGTGACCGGGGGACCGTGCGTGAGGAACGTCGCCCCCAAAAGGTCGTGGTAAAAAGCCCATCCGTACTCGGCGTCAGTCGCCGCGTGAACGCCGACGAACCCGCCGCCCGCGCGTATGTATGCTTCGAATGCGGCCTTGCCCGCCTCGTCCATGAGCGTGCTTTCCGGTGCTGCCGCGGTGGTGGTGCTGAGGAACACGACGGCTGCGTATTGGGAGAGATTCTCCGCCGTGAAGTACGCCGTGTCGCCTGCAGCGGGCCGGTTGCCGCAGTACGAGCCCAGCGCGTCGGGCTCGCTCCCCTTGACGTCGACGGCAAAACCGTTCGCCGCACCAAGCGCGCGAATCGCGTTGATTCCATCGGGGATCGACGCATGCCTATAACCGGTTGAGTACGTGTACAGAAGAATTCTCAGGGAACCCGCGGCGTCCGTATCGAAGGCGGGGCCGTAGGGCTCGCCCGCATCGACGTCGATACCAGAACACGGCGTTTCCTGATTCGACGGCTGGGTCGTTGAGCAGCCAGCGAGCACGAGCCACACGAAAACACAGGGCCGGATGCACGATGACCGCTTCACGATGAAGCTACCTTAGTCCATTCCGCCGCCGCCTGACCGCTCTTTCGCCACCACCAAGGGGTGGCGTAAACTCCGCCTCGTGGTCGGAACCGACATTTCGGCACCCAGATCGCCGCCAGCTAGCCACGCGCGAGCTCGTGGCAGCGCGCGCACGGCGGGGTCCTCGCGCCCCAAAACCCGCCATCGATCTGTCCCCATCGCGCAGCCTGTGCGCTCCGGGGAAGGACAGGGCGGGTCATTCCCTGCCGCCACGGCTCGCTTCTGGATCGCCCCCGGCGTGGTCTTCTTCGTCCTTCTCGGCCTGTACCTCGCAACCCTCGCACCGTCGGTCGTAGGCGGCGATAGCGGCTTGCTGACGACCGCGGCTCTCTCGGGCGGTGTGCCGCACGCCCCTGGCTATCCTCTTTTTTCCATGCTGGCGCGCCTCCTGGCCGCGCTGCCATTGGGGCCTTCGCCAGCCTGGCGCGTGAATCTGCTGTCCGCCGGTTCCGTCGCAGCCTCGGCCGCGCTGCTTTGTGCTGTGGTTCAGCTGTTGACCCGCAACAAGGCAGCGGCGTTGTCGGCAGCTGCGCTCTTCGGCAGCAACGCGGTTGTGTGGTATCACGCGACGGCCGCCGAGGTCTTCGGGCCCAACGCCTTTTTCCTCTCCGCCGCGTGTCTTTTGTGGCTGGCCGTCGAGCAAACCCATTCCCGCCGACTGCTCTTCGCCCTGACCTTTGTCAGCGGCTTGGCCATGTGCAACCAGCACACCTTTTTGCTCTTTGGGCTTCCACTCATTGTGAGCGCGCTGATCGCAACAAGGAGGACTTTCGCGTTTCGCGATATTGCGGTTGCCTTGGCATTCGGCCTGGTTGGACTTCTACCGTACCTGTATCTGCCGCTTGCGTCGGCTTCCTCTGCAGCCGTGTCTTGGGGGGACCAGACTTCGCTGTCGGGATTCGTCGATCATCTTCTGCGTCGCAGCTATGGCACATTTTCTCTTGGCCAAAGTGCTACAAGAAGCGCCGTCGGAGAGAGCACGTTTCTTCCTGCTCTAGGGCTCTTCGCGATCAACGCCTTTTCCCGATTTGCCTGGATCGGAACCCCGCTCGCCATCGCGGGGTTTGCCTTGGTCAGGCGTGCCGACCGCGACATCCGACGGTGGACCGTCATTCTCGCCGCGGTGTCGGCTCTCTATGTGCTGCTCTTCTGCGCACTTTGCGGTCTTTCCCCCACCGCGGACCTTTATCGGACCGAGATACTGCGATTCTTCATCCAGGCCGACTTCGTCATCGCGCTCGCAGCCGGCTTTGGCGTGGCCGGGCTTCTGCAATGGCTGAAGTCGCGCTCGCCTTTCCTCGACCGTCATCGACAGCTCGCGTACGCGTTGCCTGTTCTTGTGCTTCTTCTTGGCGTACTTGCCAACGGCAAGGTCGCCAATCGCCGCAACAACCACATCTTCACGGACTTCGCGAAGACCGCGCTGACCTCGTTGCCGCCAAATACAATTCTGATTACTGTCGGCGACGGCATCAGCGGTGCCATTTCCTACCTTCATGAAGTGGAGGGACTGCGTCCCGATGTCGTTCACCTGGACCGCGAGCTGCTTTCCTTCCCGTGGTACTGCCAGCGCAAACGGCGGCTACACCCCAACATCTATCTTCCAGAAGGCACCTACCGTCGAGGCGGCTGGACCGCCAAAGACCTGCTCGATGGCAATTCCGACCGTCCTTTGGGGGTCATTCCGCTTCTAGACCCGTGGGACACGAGTTGGACCTCAAAGTACATGATCGCGCCCCTGGGTCTTGTCAGCCTCCTACTCCCTAGGGACAGATTTCCCAGCTACGAAGAATGGCTGGCGGCCGACCAACGGGCCATGGGCAGCTACGATGTCGTTCCCGCGCTTCGATTTCGGCAAGGCACGTGGGAGAGCGCCCTGGCCCAAATCGTCTTGACCACACAAGGTGTGCGCGCGCATCGCGCATTCGCCTACAGCCTCGACCGCGGCAGCGACCTCCGTCCCGCGCGTCGGTGCATCAGTCTGCTGGAAGATATCATCGCGAAAGCCGGCGGCGAGCCCATCCTCAGCATTCCGGGCGTGCCTCAATTGGCTGAGCTCGACGTGGCCTCCAGCCTGTGGCGGAACCTCGGCATCTGCTACGAGCTGGTTTCCCGCGAGGATCCGACCTACCTGCCACGCGTCGGCGCGGCCATTGCCAAGTTTGCCGAGCGAGCCAGTCCCGACGACCCCGACCTTCCAGCCGCCCGAAAGTACATCGACCTCCATCGCCCCCAGGCTGGCCCTCGCTGACCTCGCGAGGAAAGTGCCCGCCGTGACGTGCTGGCGCCGAACGGTGCCGATATCACCTGCCATGCGGGGTGAGGCCCCAGTGCGACTGCTGCCCGTGCTGGCTACCAAGCTCGTCCGCCGTTGGATTGGCTACTTGGTGGTGTCAAGTAGATCCGACACCTTCATGGCTTCCTTGAGCCGTTCGAAGCGGTTTTGCAATTCTGCAAAGCTAGCCGTCGCGGTCTGAAGGTCGCCGGACCTCCCCGCCAACTCCAGCTCAAAAGCCACGTTCATCAGGCCCTCGCCACAGACGGTAGCCGCGGCACCCTTGATGATGTGAGCCTGGCGCTCCACGCCTTTCGCGTCCCCTGCATCCAGAAAGCCGCTGAGAACCTCGATTTGCTTGGGGATGTCCCCCAGAAAGACATCGACAATGGTGCGCGCCAGATTTCGGTCGCCCGTCAACCGCTCCAGCAGCACCGCTTCGTCGAAATCCACGTCCCTGGCGTCCGCGCGGAGGTCGAGGTCTGGCGGGCGACGCCGGCCGGCAGTCGGGGAGAGCTCTCCGGCTCCGCCAGGGGCGTCCAGCCTTGGGAGCCACCTATTCATCAAGGCGGAGAGAGCAACGGGCGCTACCGGCTTCGCGACGTAGTCGTCCATTCCGGCCGCGATGCATATTTCGCGGTCGCCTTGCATCGCGTGCGCGGTCATGGCGATGATTGGAATGTTGGGGTTCAAGCTCCCATCGACGACCGCACGGATGGCTCGAGTTGCTTCCAATCCGTCCATCCCCGGCATCTGAACGTCCATCAGCA
>PMLH01000022.1 GCA_003159055.1 Myxococcales bacterium | reverse complement strand
TGGTAGTAGTCGTAGTAGCTGACGAAGAAGTGGACCGCGTTGTCCGGGAATAGGCCTTTGAACTCGCCGAAGAGCTGGTGGGCCAAGGTCTTGTTGTGCGCCACCACCAGCGTGGGTCGCTTCACCTGCTCGATGATGTGAGCCATGGTGAAGGTCTTGCCGCTGCCCGTTATGCCAAGCAGAACCTGCAACGGATCGCCGCGCTTGACGCCAGCGACAAGCTCCTCGATGGCACGCGGCTGGTCGCCCGCAGGCACGAGGTCGGTGACGAGTTTGAAGGGCGTTGGCATGGACGAAGGGTGGTCGACGGCGAATTCCGGCCGTGCAAGAACATGCGGCGATGTCGCTTTCCGTGCAAGGCTACTACGCAATTCTTGATGTGAAGGGAACTTCGGTCGACGTTTCCGCGGCCCTCGCCCATGCGCGGGGGCTGCTTGCCGCCCGGCCGTGCTGCTTACAGCTTCGCGCGAAGCAGCTACCGACGGGCGCCTTCTGCCGTCTGGCCCACGATGTGTGCCGGCTTTGCGCCGAGGTGCGAATTCCCTTCTGCATCAATGACCGGTTGGATGTGGCGATTGCCGTGGGCGCAGACGTCATTCACCTCGGGCAAGGCGATCTGCCGCTGCCCGATGCCGTGCGCGTGCGGAGCGCCATTGCTGCGAAACGACTCTCCATCGGCATCTCTACCCGCGATCTCGACGAGGCGCTGGCAGCAGCGGCGGGGGGCGCCGACCACATTGGATTCGGCCCGATCTTCGCGACCCAGAGCAAGGCAGACGCGGATGCGGCGGTGGGCCTAGCCGCACTGCAAACCGTCGCCGACCGGGTGAAGATTCCGATCGTCGCCATCGGCGGAATCACCCTCGACAACGTCGCCGACGTCGCGAAAGCCGGGGCCGCGGCCGCCGCGGTGATCGCCGCAGTTGACACGGCAGCCGATCCAACCGCCGCCGGCCGGTACATTGGAACCGCGTTTCGTAGGCCGGCCTAGACCTTCACTGCCAGCACGAACTTGAGGTAGTTGCCCTCGGGAAATCCCGGGTTGACCGGAAAATCGGGGGGCAGTCCGTGTCGCTCGACGATGCGCAAGTCGTGGCCCGACGACGCCGCACCTTCGGCAATCGCTCGATCCACATCCGCCGCCGACAACTTCGTCGCGTTGGTGGCCAACGCGAGAAATCCCCCAGGGGTCAAGATCCTCGCAGCCGCGCCAGCCAAGTGGCCGAGATCGGACGTGGCGGAAAAGGTTCTGCTCGGGCCGTGCGAAAAGGTCGGCGGGTCACATACGACGAGATCAAAGAAGCGCCTCCGGTCGGCAAATCGTTCCAGCGTCTTGAGCGCGTCGGCGGTGATGAGCTCGAGCTTCGCCGGGTCGAGCCCCGATAGCTCGAAGTTCCGGCGTGCCCGCGCATGGGCCTTGGCCGCGGTGTCGACCGCGACCACTTCGCTGGCCCCAGCCTTGGCAGCCCGTACCGAAAAGGCGCCCGTGTACGAAAACAGGTTGAGGACACGCCGCTGCGCGGCCCGGCGGGCGACAGCGTTGCGACCCAGGCGCATATCGGGAAAAAAACCCACGCCCAGCGGGGCGGTCACGTCGACCGCGAAACGGCAACCCTCTTCCTCGACCACGATTTCCAGTGGCGCCTCCTGCCCCGACACCCGAACCGCGGGCTCCGGCGGTCCCTCGCCGGCCAATGGCCGCACGCGCTTCTGGTCGTAAATTCCCCGCGGAGCAACCGAGGAAACAATCGCCTCGTGAAGCTCCTCGCGCCACGGCAGAGCCCCGGCAGAGAGCCACTGCACGACCACGAAATCGCCGTACTTGTCCACCACCACGCCCGGCAGGCCCTCGCTCTCGCCGGCGAAGAGTCGCAGGGCCGTGGGCTGACTCGCGCCCAGAACCTGCCACCGTAGCTGTACGGCGCGAATGAACCGCGCAGCAATGGTACCGGACCCCGGGTGAACCCGCTCATCAGGGTCACGGCTCAGGATGCGCGCCGCGACAGCGTGTTCGCTGTCGACGTAGCCGCGTGCGAGAAAACTTCGGTTTC
This sequence comes from Myxococcales bacterium, assembly GCA_003159055.1. The sequence goes on along the minus strand of PMLH01000022.1, from coordinate 2,681 downwards.
CGCCCACCAAATCGACCAGGCTGCCGGTCGGTTCGCTGATCTTGCGCGACCCGAACGCATCGCGAAAGACCCATGGGTGGCCCAATCGGACGCGCCGGCCTACGTCGTCGGCCAGCCGATACATGCCCTGTCGCATGACCATGCCGGCGTTTTGTCTGGGGTTTGTGTGAGCGGACGCACGCCGATCGACGGCTGACACACGGCGTATAGAACGGGGATTCTGGCTTGGCATGATGGTCGGCCTGGGGCGGCGTGAGTTGCAACCTTAGTACGTGGCTATCATCTGTCAAACGAGGTGAAGTGTACGGGAGGGATTGACTTTGTGGCGCTCCAACAAGAAACTCCGCCTCACCCGCTAGCCTCACAACAATTGGGGAGCGGCTTCAGAAAGGATTCACCCAATGTCGACTGGCCCTGGGCCGACACGCAAGGATGACGAATCGCACGACGCATCCGTCGATGACGTCGCCGATCTGCTCGTCGAGGAACTAAGCCATCCGGTCAGCCTCCAAGCCGAGAAGCCGCTCGACGACGGGCTGGACGTGATGTTGGAAACGCCCGGGCCGGTGTTGGCGAACACCTTCATGCCGCCGCCGCCCGCGCCAGTTGGGTTGGTGGGCGAGGAAGGCGACAGCGTCGAGGAAGCCGGGGCGGCAACCAATCTGGCCTACGAGGATCTGTTGGCGAAGCTCGTGCTGCCGGCCAAGGTGCCCGAGCCAGAAGCCACCATGCCAGTGCCGGACCCGGCCAATCCGCTTCCTCTACCGGAAGCGTTCGGTGAGTCCGTCGACGAGCCGGTGTTTCCGGCTGCGACCCGGCCGTCGTCTCCCAGCTTCCAGATCGCGCCACCGACGGAAGATAGGACGCTGGTGACGGAGAATCCGCTGGTGGCCGAAGAACAGCAGGCTGCCGCGCGCGAGGGACGAGCCACCGTGACGCGCGAACAGCCGCGCGTGATTCAGGAAGAGCTGCAAGCCGCACTCACCGAGCCAGGTCGGGCCGTCAACGGTGCGGTGAAATCCAAGGTTCTCTATCTGATGTTTGGCGGACTTCTGGTGTTGGGCGGAATGGTGCTGGGCGCGCTCGTTCTCAAGCTGCTTGGAGCTGGGCCGGCGCCGCAGCCTCCGGCCGTGGGCGCGCCGGCGCCTGTTCCACAGCCGACACCGGCCCCGCCCGCCCAAGTGCAGCCGCTGCCGCCGACCCCGGCGGTCGCGGTGCCATCTCCGTCGCCGCCCGCGCCGACAGAAGTCAGGGCCGTGCCCGCGGCCGAAGGAGAGGCGCCGTCCGCCGCCGAGGCAGAGAAGTCTGCCGCACACGCGCGCAAGCGAGAAGGACACAAGGCGGCTCATGTGGCGGCGGCTCCCAAGCCAGCAGCTCCGGCCCCTGCCCCCAAGGCGGCCGCGCCAGCGCCGAAGGCCGCAACTCCCGCCCCAGCTGCCAAGCCGGCCAAGAAGAGCAAGGGCAGCAGCTATGTTGATCCGTTCGACAACTAGGCGCCACGCAGTGTTCCGGCACGAGTTGCGGCTGAGGTTCTTGCCTCGGCGCTGACCCACTGTTACGATCGGCATACCCTCAAGGAGGCGGTCGCAACTGACGACCGTTCATGGGTAAGACATGAGTCGACTCGGGGAGCTGCTGCTTCGGGACCAGATTATCTCGCCCGAGCAGCTACAGCGCGCTCAAGAAGAGAGCAAGAAGTCGGGCGAACGCCTGGGGAATACGCTTATCAAGGTGGGCGCGATCCAAGAGGACGACCTCACGCAGTTCCTCTCCAAGCAGTACGGCGTTCCCGCCATCAACCTCAGCGAGTTCGACATCGATCGCGACGTCATCGCGCTGGTACCCAAGGAGGTGGTCGAGCGTCACCGCGTCATTCCGGTCAACCGCGCTGGCTCCTCACTCATCATCGCCATCGCGGATCCGTCGAACATTCTCGCCATTGACGACCTGAAGTTCGTCACCGGCTACAACATCGAGGTCGTGGTCGCCTCCGACGTCAGCATCAGCGACGCCATCGAGAAGTACTACCAGCATCAAAACGAGCTCGACATCAACCAGGTGATGAACGAGATCCAGGAGCAGGTGGAGGTCGGCAGCTCCGGCGACGAGGACGTCAACACCCTCGACCTGGAAAAGGCGGCCGACGACGCCCCGGTGGTCAAGCTGTGCAACCACATCTTGCTGTCTGCGATCCAGAAGGGCGCTTCCGACATTCACGTCGAGCCCTACGAAAAGAGCTACCGCGTGCGCTACCGGGTCGACGGCGTTTTGCACGAGGAGATGTCGCCGCCGACCAAACTGAAGGCGGCGCTGTCGAGCCGCCTCAAGATCATGTCCCACCTGGACATCGCCGAGCGCCGCTTGCCGCAAGACGGACGCATCAAGCTGAAGGTCGGCGCGAACAAGGAAATGGATTTCCGCGTGTCGGTTCTGCCGACGCTGTTCGGGGAAAAGATCGTTCTTCGTCTCCTCGACAAGAGCAACCTACAGCTCGACATGACCAAGCTCGGGTTCGAGCCGGACCAGCTTGCCGATTTCAAGACTGCGATCGATTCGCCTTTCGGCATGGTGCTGGTCACGGGACCCACCGGGTCGGGCAAGACCACTACGCTCTACTCGGCGCTGTCCGAGCTGAACAAGTCGACGGACAACATCTGCACTGCCGAAGATCCGGTCGAGTT
>PMLH01000585.1 GCA_003159055.1 Myxococcales bacterium | reverse complement strand
GTGCGTGACCATCACGACAGTGATTCCGCTCCTGTGCAGCGATTGAACCAGCCCAAGCACCTCCACCGACGTGCGCGTGTCGAGCGCGCCGGTCGGCTCGTCGGCCAAAATCAGCCGCGGCCGGTTGACCAGTGCGCGAGCGATGGCCACCCGTTGTTGCTGTCCGCCCGAGAGCTGCGCCGAGGTATGGTCTTCGCGACCGGCGAGCCCAACCCGCGCAAGTGCCTCCTTCGCCCGTTGCGTGCGCTCTGCCGCGGGCACATCCGCGTACACGAGAGGAAGCGCCACGTTGTCCAGCGCGGTGGTGCGGGCAATCAGCTGGAAGCCCTGGAAGACGAATCCGAAGGCCGACAGCCGCAGCGCCGAAAGGTCGCCCTTCGGCAGGGTTGCCACTTCGCGCCCCTCGAAGAGATAGCTTCCCTTGGTGGGTTGGTCGAGACAACCGAGCACGTTCATCAAGGTCGATTTTCCGGAGCCGGACGGACCCATGATGGCAACCATTTCACCCTTCTCGATCGTCAAGGCCACATCGACAAGAGCGTGCACCTCGACCTCGCCGGTCTTGTATGTCTTGGTGATGCCAGTAAGTCGGATGATCGGCTCAGCCGCCATGGGGCAAGCCTCCGGCCGCGGGCGCCTTGCTCTTGTCCCGAACGACGTCGATGATCACCTCGCGGCCGGCCTCCAGCCCCTCCACTTCCGTCATATTGCCGTCGCTGATACCCAGCTTGATCGGGACACGTGACGCGACGCGTCCTTGTGGAACGTAGACTGCCGCCCCTGGCCTGGCTTCCATCGATGCGACCTTCATGCTTGACACACTCGGTCCCGCCACCGGTCTGAACCGCAACGCTTCGTTCGGCACAGCGACCACCTGGGTCTTTTGTGCGATGAGAATCAGCACGTTTGCCGTCATCCCAGGGCGCAACTTCAGATCCGGGTTGGTCACATCAAGCACCACGTCGTAGGTCACGACATTGGACAAGGTCTGCGGCGCGTTTCTGACCTCGTTCACGACCGCGGGAAAGACCTGGTCTCGAAAGGCATCGACTGTGAAGGTCGCGTTCTGGGCAGCATGAACCTCCCCAATATCGGCTTCGTCCACGGCGGCGTGGACCTGCATGTGGTGGAGATCCTGGGCAATCGTGAACAATGTGGGCGCTGTGAGCGTCGCCGCAACGGCTTGGCCGACGTCGATATTTCGTGCAATGACCGTCCCATCCACAGGCGAACGAATGATCGAGTGGTCGAGGTCCAGCTTGGCGCGGTCGAGTTGCGCCCGCGCCAGCGCAATCAGTGCGATGCTGGACCGCGCCGCTCCGGTGGTCTGGCCAAAGACCGCCACAGTCGCGTCAAGGTCGGCCCTACTCACCAGCGACTTGCGCTCGACGATTTGGGTCCGGTCGCGGATGATCCTGGCGCCGAGAGCCGCCGCCTGCGTGCTCGTCAGATTCGCCTCTGCCTGCGCAAGTTGCGCGGTGGCCGACGCCACCGCGTTTTGAAAGAGAGCCGGATCCAATTCCACGAGAAGATCGCCGGCCTTCACTTTCGAATTGTAGTCGGCGTGCAGCTTCCAGACGATGCCCGACACCTGCGCGCCGACTGGGGACGTAATCACCGGTTGGAGTGTGCCGGTCGCGGTCACTCGCTCCGTAATGTCGGCACGCACGACCTGCACCGTGCGAAATGTCGGTCGAGCCTTGTGTCCCCACCCATACCCGACGACGCTGACCAGCGCGACAACCGGCGCGAGAATGAGCAAGGCGGTGACCACTCTTGGCCTCTTGCCCAACCAGTGCCTTTTCGGGGCACGGTTGGTTGGGACGGCGGGCACGGAGATGGGCAGCACTGGCGGTTGCGCCGGCCCGTCTTGCGCTTCTGCTCTGTTGCTCGCAGCCATCATATCGAGTCTCCTGTGCTCACAACGCAATGAATGGTTACAGCAAACGTCCACCGTGCTTTCACCGGCGGACGTCTCTCCGGCGATGGCGAGCATGATACATGCCACAGCACTAGCCCTGCGTTCGGGAGCTCGTTGCACGGCTTTGGAATTGTGGAGCCCTAAGCTCAATCAAATTGAATGAGCGATTCTTGCATCTTGGTCTGCCGCTCTGGTCCTGACGCACGGTCGCGAGTCCATCCGCCAGGAAGTCTTGGCGAGGCGGCGGTCGATTGTCGGCACACGTCGTGCAGGTCATTCTCAGCGCTATGGATGGGAAAGATGACCATGTCCGGCCCCGCTCGGTTCTTCTCGGCATCCTTATTCTCACGGCAGCTGCACATAGTTCGCCAAGTGCCGCCCAGCCCGTTGGTGCCAAGTCGGAAGCTCTCCCGCAGACCACGGTCGACGGCAGATTTGCGCGCTACCTCGAGTTGCCCAATGGGGACATCGATGGCATCGTGTTGGAGGATGGTACGGTGGCGCGCTTTGCTCCATTCACCCGCGCTCTACACCCTGCGCCGTTTCGCGCTGGAGATTCTGTCCGTGTCACGGGCGATGTGGCGAGCGGCCTGTCGGGGACGTATTTGGTTCATGCATTCATAATGAGAATCAGTGTCCCGACAATGCGTCGCGTGGTTTCACCGGCACCACCCGCAGGATCTGCTAGTAACGGTTCTCGGTTGCACCGCACCGGAAGAGGCGCCAAGGGATCCCTGAAGGACGGCACCCAGACGCCGCGCGCTGGCGGCAAGCCCGGCGGTTCGTCAACGGATCGGAGCACGAAAGTGGACGATGTTCATCTCGTCGAGAGCCCGAGCGCTGGAAGGAAAGGGCGACTCGAAGCCATCGAGTCCAAAGCAAGTGAAGCCACGACCGGCAAGGGCAAGAGTGGCAACTACTCGCAATGGAGCCGAGCCCAGGAGACTGCAGGCCCATAGCTGCCCTCATCGGCGTAGCAAGCTCGTTAGGAAGAAGACTGCTGCGACAAGGACGATCATCGATCCCGGCGTTCGATGCAGAGCGAGCGAGAGCCATGTGCCTATCGTCGTGGACGCAATGGAGACAGCAACCGAGATAAGCAGCATGCCTCGGAGACTACGAGCGAGGCGCTTGGCCGTGGCTGCGGGGATGATTACCAGCGAGCCCACGAGAAGGACCCCGAGATAGCGCAGACCGAGCGCGATGGTCAGGGCGAAGACGAGGAGAAAACAGAGGTGCAACCGAGGAACATTGATGCCTGTCGTGTGGGCGATTTCGGGCGAAACCAGGGTCAGCACGAGTCGGTGCCGTTGCCACACGATGAACACGATCACGCCGATCGCAAGGACAAGCCCAACCGTCGTTTCGCCCCCAGTCAGGTGCCCCACGCCGCCAAAGAGCGCCTCGATGAGCTCTTCTCCAGAGGTGATCAGGCTGCCAATGGCGAGCGCCGTCGAGAACACGACCCCGATGATCGTTTCGGTGGCAAGTCGAGTTCGATTCTCGATACCCCAGACCAGCAGCGTGCCCACCAGGAGCGCCGTCACGCCGCCCAGGATCGGATGGATCCGCAGCAGAATCGCGACTCCGATACCGGGCAGGGCGATGTGCGAAATCGCGTCCGCGGCAAGAGTCATCCGGCGCATGACGGCGAAGCAGCCGACAAGGCCAGCGGCCGCGCCGGCGCCGACCGAGAGAGCGATGGCGTTAGGATCGAGGGTCATGGTGGACGTGGTAGCCGACCGGCGCGCCATAGAGCTCTTGAAGCAATTGGGGGGTGAGAATGTTCCTTGGAGCTCCGAAACACATATATCTGCGCGACAGGCACAGCACGTTGGTTGCATACTGATAGACCACACTCAGATCGTGGGAGATGAACAGGNNTCGTCGAGCAGCAAGGCAGTCGGGCGGCCGACCAGCGCTGCGGCTAGAAGCAAGCGTTGGAACTGGCCTCCTGACAGCGCGCCGATGGGCTTGCCGACGGCTGCTGCCTTGAGTCCCACGAGGCGGAGCTCGCTGGCTACATCATCTTCCGATGCCCGCGAGACGACAGCCTTCGCGTGCAGAAAGTCACCGCCTGTGATGGGCAGGTCTCGCTCGATGTCGAGC
>PMLH01000352.1 GCA_003159055.1 Myxococcales bacterium | reverse complement strand
CAGGGCGGCTTGAGGAGGTAGACCTCGCGCTCGTCCTGGCGCAGAGAGACCTCGCCGGCGATGAGGACGTAGAAGTCCCCCGCCGCCTCGTCCTGGGCGAAGAGGAGCTCGCCCTCGCTGGCACCGACGGGCTCGAAGAGCTCGGTGAGGCGCTGGAGCTCTTCGTCGCTGAAGCTGCGGAAAAGGTGGATGCCGCGCAACTCGGCCGGGGCGATTCCGATTTTTTCGATCATGGAGGCGGCGAGCATATCACGGGGTTGTTGCCATCGCCGATGTTGCTCACATTGAAATCAGCCGAAGCACCTTTCTGCGTTTGGACCGGAGGCCAGAAGTTGTGGTAGCTCTTTGCAGTTGGCCGGCGCAACTATCCCATAGTCGTTACCGATCGAGTCCGCCATGCTGCCCAATACGCTCGCTGCGATACCGGTGGCGCTCCCCTTTCGGGCGTCGAAGGCCGGGCTTGACCTCCCTGTCGAGGACTTCATTCGTACGAGTGCGCTTCCGCCAGAAGCGCAGACCGCCGTGAAGACCGTTGCCATGATCCTCAGGCTTGAACGGGTTGGCGAGCTTTGTGGCAACGAGGTCGAGAGCCTGCTCGAGGATCGTTTCTCGCGCGAGATCGCGCGTGCGGTGCGTATTCATCTGTGGGATTGGTTGCGCTCGTTCGAGGATGTCGGGGATGATGACGTTGACGAAGACGGGATAGGAGCCCACGCGGCGTTCGAGTCCCATGTCGGAAACGTCGGCGTGCCGGCGGTGCCAAGCGCAGTGCCGACCTCGTTGCGCGTGAGCTTGCCCGCCATTGATGCGCCACCAACGAACGCCAGCGCGCTCGACGAATGGGCTCGGCGCCATGATGTGAAGGAACGACTCGCCGACCGGCTGAACCTCGAGCACTTCCGCCAGACGTACTACGGCGCGACCCTGGATGGGTTGCCCAACACGATCGGCCAGGCAATCCTGGTGGATCCTCGCCAGATCCGCGCCCCCGCATACTTGCGCAGCCAAGTTGCGTCCCACTTCGTAACGATGGCCAAGGCCTACTTGCATCGGGCCGCACAGGCTGTGGCAATTGCGCAGCGCCGTCAGACGGAACGTGCCGCCCGCACCCGCAAGCCCGACGATTCCGTCGTACTGCGATTCGTAGAGCTGGTGCAACGCGAGCGTGAGCGTGCGGCGGAGGGAGCCAAGCCGCGGCCGGCCGGAACATTCCTGCCTGGACAGATCCTCGTTGAGCCGGATCCGCCGACCCTGATCTATCGCGAATGGCAGATCCACGACGCCTGCACACCGGGCACAGCCGAGCGTCCGGTCTTCGTCGTGCACCTGACGGCCTGGGACAGCGGCAGCCTGCGGCTCGAGTGTAGGCTGTGTCGTGATCCGCGGGCTTGTCCTCATGGCGTAGCGGCACTCGACCACCTGTTGGCGCTCTTGCACGATTCCGCTGACCCGCTGTCCGCTGCCTTGGGAAGAGTGTTGCGCGTTCCGGGCTGGTCGCGCTTGCTTGACCGACTGGATAGTCGGCTCGCGAGCCTCGCGCCTGCCGAAGACGAGACGCAACGCTTGGTTTGGGAAGTTTCACGCCAGGGCGATGGCCTGGCGGTGCTGCCGGTGTTGCAGAAGCTGGGCAAGCGAGGCGCCTGGTCGCGCGGCCATCGACTTCAATTGGACCATCTGGAACACAGGCAGAATCTTCTCCGCGATCCCTCGGACCGCGGCGCCTTCGAGGCGCTGATGGATTCGCGTAATCTTCGCACGTATTACTACGCCGCGAATCGCGAGCAGAACCCACGCCAACTGTGGCGCGGTCTTGCCGCCCTGGTCGGATCGACCCGGGTGTTCGCGGATCCTGCGCGCTCGCTTCCCATTGCCGTGCGCAAGGTGCGGCCTGTCCTGAGGGTGGAGGCGAGCGAGGAGGGATTCCGCTTGCACTTCTACCTGGGACCCGCCGAAGTCGATCCTGCGGCGCTGCTCCAAGCAACCAAGGACAGTCGCCATGTGGTTTGGCTGGAGCCTGAGCACAACCGCTGCCTCGTGGCGCTGCTGGAGCCAGAGACGACCGCGCTGCTCTCGGCGTTGGCCAGCTATCCGGTGACCTTTTCAAGTGACGGAATCGCCGAGTTGGTGGCGCGCTTGCCGCGCATGCAAGGCGCGATGGACGTGCATCTGCCCGAGGCAGTGCGCGGCGAGAGGGTGGAACCGCCGACCACGATTGTGTGTCGGCTCGAACCGCTGCCCGAGTCGGGCATGCGAATCGACATGGGGGTGCGCCCGATTGAGGGTGGCCCTGTGTTTTCGCCGGGCGACGGGCCGCCCGAGGTCCTGCACGTGCACGATGGGCGGCACCTGCACGCGATGCGCGCTCCGGCCGGCGAGCGGGAGCGGGCGGCGCACCTGGCCCAGGCGCTGGGCCTAGACGAGACGACCGCCAGCGGCGCGTGGCGCTGGGATATCGTCGACGACGATGCCGCACTCGATCTGTTGCGCAAGCTGCGCGACCAGGCCGAGCTGGCCGAGGTCGAGTGGCCGGCCGGCGAGATCATCGTCCACAGCGTCGGGCGCGGGGCACTGAAGGTTCAGGTGCAAAGGCGGCGCGACTGGTTTGGCGCCGAGGGCGGTATCGAGATCGACGGCACGCGCGTGCCGCTGTCGGAGTTGTTGGCCGCCATTCGCGCCGGCCGGCGCTACGTCAGGCTGGACGCGCGCCGATTCGCCGCCCTCGAGGACGAGCTGCGCGAGCGGTTGGGCGCGCTCGACGACGTGGTCTTCGACAATCACGGCGCCATTGAGCTGGGCCTGCTCGCGGCGCCAGTCCTGGCCGGGCTGGTCGAAGATCCGCGCCAGCTGGATCTGGTGCCAGCGTTTCGCGCGGTGCTGGGCAGACTTGAGACTGCGCGCGCTGAGCAAGCATCGTTGCCCGACGGGCTGCCGGCGACGCTGCGCCACTATCAAGAGGACGGTTTCCGCTGGCTCGCGCGACTGGCCGGCTGGGGGCTTGGCGCGTGCTTGGCCGATGACATGGGCCTCGGCAAGACGGTGCAGGCGCTCGCGCTGCTCTTGCGCAGGGCAGAGCTCGGCCCGGCGCTGGTGATCGCCCCTACGTCGGTGGTGGCCAACTGGGCTGCCGAGTGCGCGAGGTTCGCGCCCAGCCTTGTGTCGCACATCCATCGTGGTCGCGGCCGCGAGGCTACGCTGCAAGGGCTGGGCAAAGGCAGTCTGCTCATCACCAGCTACGCGATTGCCGTGCGGGACGCCGAGGCGCTGGCTGCAATTCCATTCTCCACCCTGATCGTCGACGAAGCGCAGTCGGTGAAGAATGCCCTGACACAGCGATTCCGGGCGGTTCGCGATCTGCAGGCCGACTTTCGCTTGGCACTGACCGGGACGCCGATCGAAAACCACTTGGGCGAATTGTGGGCCATCTTCCGTCTGGTGACGCCCGGTCTGCTCGGCGCGTGGGATCAGTTTCGCCAGCGCTTCGCCGTGCCCATCGAACGCTACCACGACAGAGCCCGCCAGGCGGCTTTGGCGCGCGTGGTGCGGCCGTTCCTTCTCCGTCGGACCAAGGGCGAGGTCGCGCCCGAGTTGCCCGCGCGCACGGAAATGAACCAAACCATCGAGCTTGGCCCGGTCGAGCGGCGCCTGTACGAATCAGCCCGCATCGAGGTGCTGGAGAGCTTGGCCAAGAGCGCGGCGGCCGGGATCGGAGATGAGGCCCGCCAGCGGATCAAGATCCTGGCCGCGCTTACGCGCCTGCGCCTTCTGTGTTGCCATCCGCGCCTGGTGGTCCATGACAGCCCCGCCGGCTCAGCCAAGCTGGCCGCACTGGTCGAGCTGCTTTCCGAATTGCGCGACGAAGGCCATCGCGCCCTCGTCTTCAGTCAGTTCACCAGCTTCTTGGATTTGGCGCGACCGCTGCTCGCCGAAGCCGGTCTGCGCATTCTGACCCTCGATGGTTCCACGCCGGCGGCTGTGCGTGACGAGCGCGTGCGTGCTTTCCAAGCTGGGCAGGCCGATGTGTTCTTGCTCTCGCTGCGCGCTGGCGGTACCGGCCTCAATCTCACCGCCGCCACCTACGTCATTCACCTCGATCCGTGGTGGAATCCGGCGGTCGAGGACCAAGCGACCGATCGCGCCCATCGCATCGGCCAAGAGCGCCCGGTCACCGTGATCCGCATGGTCGCCCGTGACACCATCGAGGAAGCCGTGCTGTCACTGCACGAAGAAAAGCGCCAGCTCGCCGCCAGCATCCTCGACGGCGCCGACACTGCCGCTCGCCTGGACAGCAACGACTTGCTCGACCTCATCCGCCGCAGCGGCAGCCCCGGAGACGAGGACGAGAGCGCCGCTGACGATGGCGAGCCTGACATCGGCTCATCAGGGAACCTTCCTGATCTTGACCATGGCCATTGAGGGGTTTCGGACGTCTCCTAGCCGAGTTTTTTCGGTACCAATGCTCCTGATTTTGCTATGGTCCGCCGGCCCAATGACAACTTCAAGCGGTGTCGGCATCCTTGGCAGCCTCTTACTCTTCACTTCCTCGACGATTGCCTTCGCGCAGACCGTCGATGCGGCGGCACCTGCGACGGCGAGCTATCCGTCTCCCGCTGGCTACCCACCGCCGGCACCTGCCGGCTATCCGCCTCCCGCTGGCTATCCACCGCCTGGTACCTATTCGCCTGCACCCACCTACCCACCCGCCAGCGGGTACCCGGCGCCCATCGTCGGCTCCGCCCCGTACGCGCCACCGTTACTAGAGGAGCCGGCGCCGCTCTTCCTCGACTACGATTCGTCGAAGCCAATTCCGCCGGGCTACGTTCTCGAAAAGCACGCGCGCAAAGGGCTGCTCATTAGCGGAGCCGTTACCTTCGGTTTAGGCTACGTCTTCAGCCTGGTCTGGGCCATGTACGACGAGGAGCATCCCGAAGATGCCACCATCAGCCCGGCTTGGATGTACATTCCGGTCCTCGGTCCTTGGCTTGCCATGACCGGAATTCACGACGCCTGTGGCACCCGCCAGAGCATCTTCTATGGCGACTATTACTACTCCTGCACCGGCCACAAGGGCACGGCACAGGGCCTGGCTGTGCTCGGGGCAATGCAGCTGGTCGGTGCAGGGCTGGCCGGAGCTGGACTGGTGTTCCCGAGCAAACGCCTGGTCCGGTCGGACGTCGCCTTCGTGGCCGTTCCGATGGGCCACGGTGGATACGGCGTCACGATGTCAGGTCGACTGTAGGGAGCGCAAGCGGCGCCTACCGCTTCTGCGCAAGCAGCCAGCGAACGACCTCGCGGTCGCGGTAGGCCTTGACCCAGATGTCGTGGCCCCAGCCAGCGACTTCGGTGTAGCGAGGGGTGGCGCCTGCACGTCGCAGGGCTTCGATCATGAGGCGCGAGCCTCGCACAGGCACGGCGGGATCGTCGCCGCCGTGGAAGGCCCAGATGGGCAAACCGGCAAGCAGGTGAGCCTGCGACGGGTCGCCGCCGCCGCACAGGGGGACGGCGCCCGCGAACAGCGTCGGATGACGAAGCACAATGTCCCACGCGCCGTAGCCGCCCATGGAAAGGCCTGTGACGAGAATTCGCTTGGGATCGATCGCCATCTCGGTCTGAATCTCTGCCAGGAGCGCCAGCACGGCCGCCATGGGCTTGCTCACCGGCGTTTGCGCGATGTCGTACCGGCCATTGCTCCAGGGCGTGTCGACCCATTGCATGTCCGGCGGACACTGCGGGTAGACGACCACGGTCGGGAGCTCCGCCTGCACGGCAGGATCCGTCCAGGCAAGCACGTCGTTCTTCAGCTGGGCAAGGTTGTCCGTGCCCCGCTCGCCGGCCCCGTGCAGAACCAGCAGCAGGCCGCACGGCTTTGCCGTCGAACAGCTCGTGGGCACGTGCAGTCGGTAGGGCAGGGCGAGGCCGCTTGTGGGATCAGCAAAGACGCCTTGGTCGAGATTGCTCACCGGATTTCTCCTGGAAGAAGAGGCGCGGCTGGCCGTGGGTGACGATCCGATCGCGCATCCGCACAGGCCGCCAGCGACCAAGATCAGCTTGGACGCAACGAGCAGATTGAATGACTTCGTGGCCGGCATCGCCGCGTGCCATTTCTAGCGTATTTTCATTCATCTGCCGCAAGCTGTGGTGTAGTGGTTATGGCCCACATCGCCATGCCCATCGCCAATCTACAGATTTTCGGTACCAAGAAATGCTCCGACACGCGCAAGGCGGAGCGCTTCTTCAAGGAACGGCGCATGTCGTTTCAGCTCATCGACATCGCGGTGAAGGGACTGTCCGCGGGCGAGCTGCGCAAGATCGCAAATGCGGTCGGTGGCATGGACAAGCTCATCGACCGCGACGGGAAGCGCTATCTGGAGCGCGGCTTGAAATACGCCGCGCCCACCGGTCCGCGCATCGAGCAGATTCTCCTCGGCGATCCCCTGCTGCTGCGCACGCCGCTGGTGCGCGCGGGCGATCGCGCGACGGTGGGAACGGCGATCGATACGTGGACCCTGTGGCTTTCGGAGGCGAGGTAGGACCTACTTGCCCATCGCCGCGGCCAGGTCGCGGGCTGGGTCGTTGCTGGTCAGGCGCAGGTCGAACTTGTCTTGCAGGACCTTGAATATGCCCGGCGTGATGAAGGCAGGCGGGTTCGGGCCGATGGCGATCTTCTTCACGCCAAGGGAGAGCAGGGTCAGCAGCACCGCGACGGCCTTCTGCTCGAACCACGACACGACCAGCGTGAGTGGCAGATCGTTCACGCCACACCCGAAGGCGTTGGCCAGCGCGACGGCAACCTGGATGGCGCCGTAGGAATCGTTGCACTGGCCCATGTCGAGCAGGCGCGGCAGCCCGAGGTGCGTGCCGTATTCGTGCTCGCGGATGCGGTACTTGCCGCAGCCGAGGGTCAGGATGAAGGAATCGGGCGGGGTCAGCTTGGCGTACTCGGTGAAGTAGTTACGACCCGATTCGGCGCCGTCGCAGCCCCCGATGACGAAGAAGCGGCTGATCTTGCCGGCCTTCACGGCGTCCACGATGGTGGGCGCGAGGGCCAGGATGGCCGAGTGGTGGAAGCCGACGGTGGATTTCTTGATGGTCGAAGCTTCGAGCGGCTTGCACGCCTTGGCCTTGGCAATCACCGCCGAGAAATCGCTGGTGAGCAGGCGGGTGGCACCGGGGGCTGCGGTCGCGCGGGTGGTGAAGAGGCGACCGGCGTAGGTCTCCGGCGGAATCACGATGCAGTTGGTGGTGGCGAGCGTCGGGCCCGAGAAGGCCGCGAACTCGCGCCGCTGGTTCTGCCAAGCTCCACCGAAGTGCCCGGCCAGGTTGGGATGGTTGCGAAGGTTCGGGTACATGTGCGCGGGCAGCATTTCGCCGTGGGTGTACACCTTCACGTCGGTGCCCTTGCACTGGGCCAGCAGATCTTCGAGGTCCACGAGATCATGGCCGGTCACCAAAATGCCGGGGCCTGCCTGCGTGCCCTCAGAAACCTCGGTGGGCGACGGCTTGCCGAAGCGCTTGACGTGGCCTTCGTCGAGCATCTGCATCACGCGCAGGTTGGTCTTGCCGAGATCCATCGCGTACTGGAACAAGGCTCCTGCGTCGAAGTTCACGTTGGTGAGCGTGGCGAAGAGCGCCTCCTCGATGAACGCGTTCACCGTCTCGTCGACCATGCCCAGCCGGCGCGCATGGTGGGCATAGGCGGCCATGCCCTTGAGGCCGAAGAGGATGATCTCCTGCAGCGACTGGATGTCGGGATCTTTTCCGCACACGCCGGGGCCCGTCGTCGCGCAGCCTCGGCTGAATTGCTCACATTGATTGCAGAACATGACGCCATCTCCTTGTGGTTGGTTGCGAGACCCCAAGATGGCAAACCCGCGACGGAGGCGCCTTGATCTGGATCAAGTGAACGCGCAATCTTCCGTCATGGACAAGACCGCCATCATCGCCGACTGCTCGCTCTTCCAGGGCATCAGCTCGGGGCACCGTCGGCGCTTGGTCGAGATGGCGCGCAAGGTGGCTTTCCCCGCCGGCACGCTGGTGTTCAAGCAGGACGATCCTTGTCCTGGTATCTACTGCGTCGGCAGCGGTAGAATCCGCATCTACCGTATCGGCGCGGGCGGAAAGGAACACACGCTGCACCTTGCGGGACCAGGCCAGACTTTCGCCGAGGTCGCCGTGATCGGCGAATTCTCTTGCCCGGCTTACGCCGAGGTGACGCAAGCCGCGCAATGCGCACTGCTGCCGGCCGCGTCGATTCTCGGCATGCTTCGCGAGGAGCACGCGTTCTGCCTTGAGCTGCTGGTCGGCATGAGCCACTGGGTGCGGCACCTCACCGGCATGCTGGAGGACATCACCTTGCGCGACGCCGACGGCCGGGTCGCACGACATCTGCTGCAGGTCAAACCCGACAGCCGCGGAACCGTGGGGCTGGCCGGCCTCAAGAAACACATCGCCTCTCAGCTGAATCTGACCAGCGAAACCTTCTCGCGCGTGCTGCGCAGGCTGGCCGACGCCGACGTGGTCGAGATCGTCGATGGAAGGAAGCTGCGGATCCTCGACGCGAAGGCTCTGCAGGTTCTGAGCGAGTAACCCGGCACTGCGCGCAACCGGCCACGGCCACGGCCACGACGATCGCGGGCATCGGGGGCTCTAAGAGCGTGTCTGAAAAGT
>PMLH01000246.1 GCA_003159055.1 Myxococcales bacterium | reverse complement strand
CATGTTCGAGGCGCCGTTCATGCGAACCTCGCCCGACACGGTGACGTTTTCGAGATACACCCATTGCCGATCGCTCAGCGTAACGCGGCCTCCGAAAGTCACCGCGTCAGCCGACGCGCCACGGATGACGATGGGCTTGCCCGCACCACCATCGCGGGACATCGTGAAGGAAGGGTAGCTGCCCGCAGCAAGCAGGAGGATGTCGCCGGGCGCGGCCGCAGCAATGGCCGTCGCGAAGCTCCCGGGGGTGACCTGCTTCGTGACCGCATCGGTAGACGCCGCCGGGATCGGCCGGGTCGAGGCAGTCGCGGTNNCGTCGTGGATCCGCCGTCGGGATCACTCAAGGTCAATTCGATTTCGTAGCTGGCGCCGGGATCCAGGTCGAACAGACTGCCGGCGTGCTTGTTGCTCCATTTGCCGTCGCCCGATCCGAACGATCCGCTGGTATTCGTCCCCGCTGGAACACGAACCAGCGGCATGCCAGTCTGCCAAGCGGCGGCGCCCTGCTTGCGATAGCGGACGCTCACAACGCCATTGTTGTTGCTGTCGCCGGTGATCGGCCACTCGATAGCAATCGCCTGCGTCGTCGGGTACGGCGTGCTCACCGTGCCTGCGCTGGTCGCGGTCTGCGCCGAAGCCAACCCAGGCCAGAACAGCACTAACGGGACAAGAACCAACAGCCCACGGACACCTTCGATGGATGGTCGTCGCATGACCTGATGATACGCCCACTTTGGCGGCGCCGTCTGCGACTGCGCGCCGCAATTGGATGGCCGGTCAACGGANNGTCCGCAATTGGATGGCCGGTCAACCCAGCCCGAATTGCTTTCTTAGACCGCGTTCGAAAGCCCGTGCCGGCAGGACCACGCGCATCCACGGCATTCGTCGCGCCAGACCGCCGAACCGGTAGACCGGCTTGGGCTCAGCCTCATTCGCAATCGCCTCGATGGCCGCCGCCAGCCCGGCAGGTTGGGGCGCGCGCGAACAGCGGCTTCAAGCCGGCCAAGATGGGCTCGCGAAGGGGCGTGTAATCGGAAATGCGCGCGGGCACCTTGTGGGCTCGCTCCCAGAAGGGCGTGGCGATCTCGCTCGGTTCGATGAGAGCAACGTGGATTCCTAGGTGCATGGTTTCGTGGCGCAGAGCCTCGGCGTAGCGGCCAAGCGCTGCCTTGGATGCGGAGTAGAAAGCATTGAGCGGCAAGGTCACCCATGCCGACATGGATCCGACGAGAATCACGTGGCCGTCCTTGCGCGCCCGCATCCCGGGGAGCACGGCATTCACCACGCGCACGGCGCCCCAGAAGTTGGTCTCGAACATTCGCTGAGCGTCAGCAAGCGGGACTTCCTCACTTGGCCCCATGACCAGCCTGCCCGCATTGCTCACCAGCACGTCCACGCGCCCCGCTTCGGCGAGAACCGTGCTGATGCATGTCCGAACCGACTCATCCTGCTCCACATCCAGGGGAAGCATCGTGACCCCGGGGGGCCCCTTCGTTTCCGCACAGCGACTGGTACCGAAGACCCTGTGCCCGGCCCGTTGAAACCGTTCGGCCGTGGCCCAACCGATTCCTGATGAGGCGCCCGTGACCAGGATGACCCTAGAAACACCGGGATTCTTGCTGCTGCTCTTGCCCATGCACCGGTGATACGCGCGGCGGGGCGCGGCCACCATAGTCCGACCGGACTATGATCGGACAGTCAGGCCGACCAGTTCTGCCCTATTGGTCGCACCAACCTTGGACAGGAGCGAAGCGACCTGGTTGCGCACAGTATTGGACGAGGTGCCGAGAGCACGGGCAATCTCCGGATTGGTGAATCCCAGTTGCAACAGACGCAAGACCTCGCCTTCGCGAGGGGTCACTGCGGGGGCAATGGATCCACCCTCGGTCTGGCGCAGCCGCTCGTGCTGCAGGACTGCGGCGAGGCCGACCGAGAGGGGGGCGAGCAGACCACGCACAGTATCGAGGTCGCTGCGCGAAAATTCCGACCCGCTTCGGCCGAGCATGAGCCCGCCCACCTCCTGGCCACCGACGGTGAGGTGGGCATAGAGCGACGAGGTTCCGTGCTGCGGACGCATCAGCTCTTGGAAATAGGTCAGGCGATCTCGGCCGGCACCAAACACATCGCGATCCACAGCGACGCCGTCCCGCTGCGAGGCCAGGGTCAACGGCACGAGCTCGCGCGAGTACGTGGCCCAGCGCCCGCGCGCGCGGTTGAGGATTTCCGCATCGAAACCTCTCGCTGCGAAGGCGCAGTGCGGAGGCAGGGCTTTCAGGAAGGCGACGTCGAATCCGACGTGGGCGAGCGTACCGAACACGGTGCCCTGCCAGGACTCGAAATCGGGCACCGCCTGCGCGGCCTCTACGAGTGTCCGACCAAGGCGCAGGGCGCGGCTCTCAAGTTCCACATGGTTCAGGTTATCACGAGCGCAAACTTCAGCGAAGCGCGGGAAATGGATCGACTGCTGGTCCCCTACCCTTGCGCCACTCGCATCACGGCCGCCGCCGTCACCCCCGAGAGCCGCACCGTCTTCTTCTTTCCTGTCTCCCCGCGCACGATCGACACCGCCGAACGCGGCACTCCGAATGTCTCCGCCAATACGCGCACCACTGCCTCGTTCGCCTTGCCATCCACCGGCGGCGCGTTCACCGCCACGCACAGGCGATCTCCCTGCGCGGGCCCAACGGCTTCGCGCGACGAGCGCGGCTTGACCTGGATGTCGACGGTGACCGCCCCGTCTTTCTCGGTCAAGCGAAGCTCGGACATGCCCTACCCGACCAGCTACCCGACCACGATGTTCACGATGC
>PMLH01000390.1 GCA_003159055.1 Myxococcales bacterium | reverse complement strand
TTTCCACCAAATTGTCTGCAGATGCACAACGGAGAACAATGCCGTAGTTGTCTTGGCCGAAACCATATTGGGCAGAATTGTGGAAGTGGCTGTCGCGAACCACGCATCGGTTGGTTGCCGTCAGCGTGACGTGCATGCCGGTCGAGGTGCCGTCGGTTTGTACGTCCTTGACCCAGCAATAGGCGGCGTTGGAAATGTCGATTCCGCCCGCCTTGCGACCCAGGTAGTCGCCAAGCCCCTTCCCGCCCTGGACCCACAGGTGCTCAATCCCGGCCCACTTCGTGACGGCATAGTTCGCCTTCGTGATCTGCGCTTTCTGGCTGGTCTTGAAGGTCCAGTGGAGTGGGCTTGCCAAGGTCAGAACGCCCGTTGCACCGTCCACCGATGCGATCTCGACCCGTTGGCCGAGCATGCGACCGTGCAAGCGCGAGAACGTGCCGTCGGCATCGCCGACGCTGACGATCGAGGTGTCGTCGGCTTGGTCGACCAGGGCGAAGTCACCCGCGGCGAAGGTGGCGTTCTTTGCGGCGATAGCGATTTGGTTCTGCTCCTTGGCGGCATCGGCCACCAAATCGACCACGGCGGTGGTGTAGTTGCTGTTGTTGTAGCAAGACTGGTCGAAGACGTCGGTCGGACCGATGGCCAGTACCGGGCCAGCGCCGCCTTTGCCAAGCACGACAACGGTTGCGTTGGAGCCGGACGAGGCTTGGCCGCGCAATACCACGCCGCTTGGAATGTAGATGGTCGACGAGACGGTGTACGTGCCCGCTTGTAGCTCGACGACCGTTCCCGCGGCACAGCCGCCGAGAATGGTCTGCAGACTCGCTACTTCGCTGGGCCCCACCGTGCGACAGACCGTCGTCCTGACCGGCAGGCGGTCGGTTCCAAGCGGTTGGTTGGGCGCGCTGTCGACGAGGATGCCGGGATTCCAGGTGGTGGTGTAGTCCGGGTTGAGAAGCCCGGCAGGAATGCTGCCGGGGCCTGCGCCGCCACCGCTTCCTGCTTGGGTGCTGCCGCCAACGTTGCCGCCGACGCCCATCCCGCCGAGGGCGGCCGCATCACCCTCGGAGGGTGGACTGCCGCCGGTTCCCGATCCCGGCGATTGGCTCGACGAGCATCCCGAGGACGAAATGACAGCAAGGACAACTGCGGCCGAGACAGCGAGTTTCATGCACCTCATCCTTGTCGAGTGTCTGAACGCGACGAACCGAACCCCGAACCGAACCCCCAACCACAGAATGGTAGCACGAAGGCGCAGACGACATCCCGCGTCGGTGGCCCCGGCGCGCGAAATGCGCGCGGCTTGGCGGGAGCTGTTCCGTTGCTACCGCAAGGGAGTATCCTGAGACGCCGCCCGATCTCAACGCAGGAGGTTTGTATGCGTTTGTGTCTGTTCGTGCCTGTGTCCGTTCTCGCCGTGCTGGTTCCCAGCCTCGGCGAGGCGGCCGATTCGGACGTCAAGGTCAGCTCGATTGGCTACCTGCCGGGGCGGGTGAAGCGCGCCTCGGTTACCGCCACCGGTACCTCGTTCACCGTCAAGCGCGACGCAGATGGGTCGGTTGCCTTCACGGGCAATCTCACGACGGCGGCGAAGGATCCGGACACCAGCCAAAGCATCGCCATCGCGGACTTCACCGCGCTTGCCGACACCGGGAAATTCTACCTTGATGTGCCTGGCGTCGGCCGGTCGGTCACCTTCCCCATCGGCAACGACGCCTACCGGGATGCATTCATCGCCACGATGCTGGGCTACTACGGCTGGCGTTGTAACACCGCCGTCTCGTTCACCTTCAACGGTCAGACCTTTTCACACGATGCGTGCCACATGGATGATGCCCACACCGACTACATCGGCAGCACGGGCAAGCGTGACGGCCTCAAGGGCTGGCACGACGCCGGCGACTACGGCAAGTACACGGTCAATGCCGGGATTACAGTGGGCTCGCTGCTCGCGGCCTGGGAAGAATACGCGACCACGCTGTCGACCTACGCGTGGGCGATCCCGGAAACTGGCGACGCGACGCCCGACTTTCTCGACGAGGTTCGCTGGGAGCTCGAATGGGTGCTGAAGATGCAGTACTCGGCCACCGACGGACGCGTGTCGCACAAGTTGACGTCGCTCACCTTCGATGCGCCGAGCGACGCTGGCGGCAACGCCACCGATCAATGGGTGACGCCCGAGAAGGACACGCAGACCCGCTACTTCGTTCCCTGGGGTTCGGCCGCCACCGCAGACTTCGTGGCCATGCTGGCCAAGGCCGCCCGAATCTACAAGAGCTACGACCAGACCTTCGCCGACCAATGTCTGGCCGCCGCCAAGGTTTCCTACGCGTATTTGCAGAGCAACACCACCAACCAGACCGTCACCGATCCGACCTCGACGGGCGCGTACACCACCACCGATTCGGACGACCGGCTTTGGGCATCGGCCGAGATGTGGGAGACCACCGGCGACGCGGCGGCGTTGGCGGATTTCGAAACCCGCGCGGCGAGCTACAAGACGGGCACGGCGATCTACGTCGATGCCGACTTCGACTGGGGCAACGTCAAAAACCTCGGCATGTACATCTACCTGCAATCGAAGAAATCAGGCCGCAGCGATTCTCTGGTCACCGCCATTCAGAAAAGCCTGCTCACCGCAGCCGACAGCCTGGTGACGGCCCGGAACAACAGTGGTTATGGCCGCGCGCTCTCGGGCAAGTCCGGCAACTACTACTGGGGCTCGAACGGGGCAGTGGCGCGCACCTGCATGCTCTTGCAGCTCGCGAATCGTCTTTCGCCCAAGACTGACTACCTCGACACCTGCGTCGACCAGATCAGTTGGATTTTCGGACGCAACTACTACAACCGATCGCAAGTCACCGGCATCGGCATCGATCCGCCCATGAACCCGCACCACCGTCCCTCCAAGGCAGACGGAATCAAGGATCCCTGGCCTGGGTTGCTGGTCGGCGGTGGCAACAACTCGTCCAGCCAAGCCGCCGGCAACAAGAACGGTGCAACCAACTGGATCGATGATGTGAACGACTACGAGCTGAACGAGGTCGCGATCAACTGGAACGCCCCGCTGGTCTATGCTTTGGCAGGTTTTCTCGGCGTCAACGCTGGATCGACCCCGACCGGGGACGCTGCTGTGCAAGCGGATGTCGCGCCGGACGGCAAGTTCGGCGATGACGCCCTTTCGGCCGACAGGGTGGCCGGCACCGACTCGCCGGCAGTTGGCCCAGACGCCACGCTCGGCGGCGACGACGCCAGGGCAGCCGATCCCGACGGGCCCAACAACTCGGACCAAGCCATCGCAGTTGTGCGCGACGCCGGTCCCGATGACCCCGCGAGCACGGAGCGCCCCAAAGCAGACGCGTCGCAAGGGGGCACGACAGCGGGCGCGAAGAGCAGCGGATGCAGCTGCACTCTCGGCACCGTACCGCCAGGCGGGGAAGGCTCGGTCATTCTGCTCCTGCTCGGCGCCGGCCTGCTGCTTGCCAGCCAGCGGTGCATCCGTGGCAAGAGGCGCCCGTAGGCAGTCCATCGAGTATTCCCGATTTTCACGAGGAGGTCCGCATGCTCAAGAACGCACGCTTCGTGGTTGTCCTCTCTGCCCTCTTGTTGGGTGTGCCATCGCTGGGCTATGCCGCCGACGGCAGTTGTCATTTTGACTCCGACTGCGCCTCCGGCGTGAAGTGCAAGAGCAGCAAGTGCGCGACCGCTGCCGGAAGCTCCTGCAACTTCGACTCCGACTGTGGCGGCGGCGGTGCGAAATGCAACAGAGGCAAGTGCTCCAACGCGCCCGACGGAACCTGTCACTTCGATTCCGAATGCGCCGGCGTCGGCAAATGTGGCGCCGGGGGTAAGTGCAAGAAGTAGCTTCTGCTTCAGCGAACGGAAACCGCGCCCGCGCGGTACACGATTCGACTGCGGGTCGGCACCGCGATCGCAGGGCCTAGCGCAAGTCGGCGTGGCTTTTCTCGGCCGCGCAGATTGTCGAACCGGAAGGCGACCGTCAGTTGGCGCGGTGGGGCAGCCGGGGTCGTCGGCTCTTCGGCCGGGCGTGCCGTCACTTCCTGACAGGCGAGACTTTCCATCGTTTCATCCTGGGGTTCCTGGCCCGGCGGTCAAGTTTTTTGAGTGTGCAATGCTCCTGCGTGCTGACTCGGTCTGGCATTCCATGAAATTGGTAACTTCGGCCGAACGCCAACCCCCGATATACTATCGAGATGCCTGGAAATCTCTTCGACGTGTTCGTGGTGGGTTCTGCGGATCCAAGCGCGGCGGGGGAAACGCGTCTTGCAGCGGCGCTGTCGGCGAAACACGGCGTTCCTCTGCCAACGGTTGCCAAGGCCATCGCGGCGAAGAATCTGCGCGCTGGCCAGGGCCTGGAACAAGCCCAAGCGCAAGCCTTGGTCAGACAGCTTCAGGCGATCGGCGCGGTGACCGTGATTCGCCCAGCAGCCGGGCGCAACCAAACCGCAGCACAAGTCTCAAGGTCATCCAGCACGGTGCCGATGGCGAAGGTTTCTGGCGTACAGCCCGTTGCCACGACTCCGCCGGGTCCGGTGTCCACGCGACCGCCGACCCTTTCCCCCACCGCTCGGCGGGCTGGTGGGTCGGCGGTGCTGGCCGATTCGATGCCCACCTCGGCTCCGCCAGCGGCTCCTCCTGGCCCTGGGTTTGGCATGCCGCCCATCGGGGCAGCGCCTGCCGATCCGTTTGCACCGCTTGCAGCGTCGATGCCACCGCCGGCTGCTCCGGCCGACGGGCGAGATCCATTCCAGCCGCGGCGGGTCGCGACCCCGGTCATTGGCACGGCATCCAACGTGCGAACGCCGGCACCACTGCACCAATCGGTGCCTTCCAGCTCGGGCCTTTCGCTTGACGCCCCACCCGCGCCCAGACTTGAGTTGGCGCGCGCGGATCGTGCCGAGGCCGAAGAGGACGCGGCCCAGGTTCGGCCTCGCCAGGCGATGGCTGCCTCCTCTTTGCGCGAGATGGATGCCGGAGGCAGCTCGGGCGTGGCCATGGACGAGGATCCGAGGAACCTCAACCTGGTCCGCTGCGTTCAGCACGGCCTTTACTACGACAAGACCAAGGCTTCCGGGTGCCGCAAGTGCATGGCGGGAGCGCGCGACTACGTCGCCAAAATCGAGCAGAAGGCGGCTGGTCTTCATGTGGGTGACCTCCGAGGCAAGCCGGCGAGGCGCGCGTTTCTGGGGCTCGTGCTCGCACTGGTTTTCGGTTTCCTGCCTGCGGCGTACTACTGCTTCGGGCCGGGCTCGACCGACGCGCGCAGGCTGCGGGTCGAGCAGGAGGTGCTCTCGCGCCAGCCCGGCACGGAAGAGAACCTGCGTGTCTTCGACGATCTCGATGTTCAGGTGCAGGCGTCGCACGAACGGGCAAGCCGCAACACCGCGATCGTCTGGGTCACCGTCGCGGGCGTCGCGATGCTTGGCTGGTACAGGATCACCTGACCGAAGGCGAAGACGCTTCGCTATTCAACGCGGCGTCGCGTTTGCGGCGCGCGCGCTCGAGCAGCCAGACAACCAGGATGGAAAGGTTGTAGAGGCCAAAGAGCGGCACCGCGAGCAGTGTCTGTGTGAAGGGATCCGTGCTTGGCGTTAGCACTGCGCCGACCACAAAGGACAGCACGATGGCGTACTTGTTGAACTTCAGCAGCGCTCGGCTCGACAGGATGCCCATCCACCCTAGGATGGAAAGAACCACGGGCAACTCGAAGGCCAGCCCACATCCGGCCAGCGTCATCATCTGA
>PMLH01000128.1 GCA_003159055.1 Myxococcales bacterium | reverse complement strand
GTTGTCCTCGGGGAAGTGCAGGATCAGACGGCGGTTCACGTCGAGGTCGGCCTTGCTGTGCAAACAACGGGTGAATTCGCCGTTCGGGCCGAGCGCATCGAGCACGGACTCGCCCATGCGGGTCATGATGCGCATGTTGAGCACGACGTAGATGCTATCGGTGAGCTCGATACCGATCTTCGAGAACGGCGATCCGATGGGACCCATGGCGAAAGGAACCACGTACATGGTCCGGCCCTTCATCGCGCCGCCGAAATACTCGCGCGCTTTGCGGTAGCCTTCGCGCGGGCTCATCCAGTTGTTGGTGGGGCCGGCGTCGCCCTGGAAGCTCGTACAGATGTACGTCAGGTGCTCGGTGCGAGCGACGTCATTGGCTGCGGTTCGGTGCAGGTAGCACCCGGGCAGCTCGGTCTGGTTGAGCTCCATGATCTCGCCGGACTTGATGGCCTCGGCGGTCAGGAGGCGTTTTTCTTCCTCGGATCCGTCGCACCAGTAGACACTGTCCGGCTGGCACATGGCCGCCATGCGATCGACCCATTCTTGAACGTGGGCGTATTTGATCATGCGGTTGGTTTTCTTGCACGCTGTTACGCGCTGGTCAACCGGGGGAATGCATGCGGGGTGCGTCAGCGACGGTCGCGGCAGTGCGCGTCGGCCGCCGCCGCAGGAATGGAGACTGCCTCGTCCTTGTTTTGGGCTGCCGTTCGCAGCGCCGTCGCGCCGGCACCCGGATCGCACACGATTCCCAGCGTGTCGATGCCGGCCCGCTTGACGGAGACACTGGGCTCGGAAAGCAGACTAACCAGGGCCGATATCGCCTCGGGCGTGCGAATGGCGGCCAGGGCCATGGCGGTGTCCACGATGACGGTCTGCAAAGACATGTCGGCCTCGACTTCCTTGACCAGCCGCCCGAGCGCTTCCGCCATGCCACGAACCGTGGTCGGATCCTTGCGTTCGGCCAAGAGCCGCGCCGCCAGCGATCGCATGTCCGCGCTCTCCGGCAGCCGACCAAGAATCTGGAGAAGCGCCGGGTTGGCCTTGGCGCCGTAGCAGTGCGCGAGCCCGACCAAGGCGACTTGCCTTACGTCGTCGACATCGCGCTTGAGCGCACGCTGGATGAGCTCGTCGCCAGCGGGCGTGCACAACTCGCCCAAGGCGGCGATTTCGCTGCGACGGACCGATGGCCACGGCTCCTGCTTGGCGCCGGCGATGAGCAGATCCGCCGACGACTTGTCGCGCTTGTGCCCCAGCGCCTCGGCCGCAGTCTCGCGAACCCGCGGGTCCGCGTCGTCGAGGGCCGCGCGCAGGGCGAAAATCACGGCGGGATCGTCCGAGGCGGCGATTTCACCCATGGCAAGGGTGCGCAAGACGCCGTCCGCGCTGTGGGCGCGCACGTCCACCAGCTTGGCCAGCACGGCAGGATCCCGCGTTGTCAGGCCATTCAAGGCGCCAAGACCGGCGATGGCACGGGCTTGTTCCTCGAAGCTCGCGGGACCGTCCAGCGTCGCGGCGAGGCTGGCCAGCGCCGCCGGACGGGTGCTGGGCTCGTCCTTGGCCAGCACGGCAAACACCAGCAAGAGATCTGCGCGTCGGGCGGTTTCGGTGGCCGGCGTCGTGTCGAGGGCCGCCTTGGCCGCAAGCGCGGCCGGAGGCCGCAAGGTCGAGACCACCTTGCGCATCGACCGCCGCATCGGCTGGTCGCCTTGTCCGAGGGCAGCCAGCAGGGCCCGCGTGGCTTCCTCGCCTGAGATGGCCGCGAGAACTCGGGCAGCGAGGAGCCGGTCGGCCTCCGCGCTCTTTTGCTTTTGCAGAATGCCGGCGACGGCAGCGACCGGCGGGACCGACAACGCCGGCAGCGACTTCAGGATGATCTTCTCTTCGGTGGCCGACGCGCCTTCGACGGCCGCAGCCAACGCCTCTCCGACCTCGGGCGATGCCGGTGATCCGGCGGCGAGCAGCGCGGCCAGGGCCTCGACCAAACACTCTCGACCAGCCCCAGAGGGCGTCTTGCCAATGGCGGTGGCGACCTTGGCCAACGCAGGCCCGCCCAGCCGGACGAGCAGCGGCAGGCGTGCCTCGCACACCTTGCCCTGCGACAGGCTTTCGACCAGGCGATCGGCCGCCTCGGGACCATCGAGCTCGGTGATGACGTCCAGATCGGCAATCGACACAGGCAGCTTGTCCGAGGTCGTTTCGCGCAGCACGACCGTCACACACGACGATGCGACCGGTTTGGGCAGGGCGATCCAGAACGGCACGCCCGATCGCTTCGCGCCCCCGTCGGTGTCCTCCACAAGGTCGACGTCGACATTGTCCGAGGGATTCTTGCCGAAGATCAGCGAGAGCTTGCGCGGCTTGCCGCTCGCACGGAAGCTTCGCTCGCTGCTCGGATCGCCCGGCAGCAGGCGCAGGCCGGTGATGGGAAAGCCGCCGCTCGAGCGCGCCGTCAAGAGGTGGCCGCGGGCATCGCCTTCGCTCGACCAGACCGTAGCAGGGTTGCCGTCGTTGATTGCGGCAGGCGGCTTGAGGCGGCTTGGGTCGCCCGATGCGCCTGGCGAGGTCGAGGCAGCAGAGAAGAAGAAGCCGCCGAGCGTTTTGCCCTCGGGCGCACCCCCGCGGTGGGCCTTCACCGAGGTGGCCGCGTGGTCCGGCAAGCCCGGGCTGGTGGACTTGAATGCCCGGCTGCCGAAATCCCAGATCTTCGGCGAAAGGCGCACGAGCAGGCCGTCGCAACGCGAGAGCCGCGCCGCCGTCTGGTAGATCTGGATGCCGTGTTCGCCAACCTCGGCCGCGGTCGTGGTTTCGCCGTCGGGATCCATCGCCCCGGCGAAGTCCCACCAGATGACCTTGGTTCCAGCGGTGGTCCGCTCGGCGATCCACACCTCTTCGCGGCGTGCACCTTGGCCATTCGCCGGCAGGCGGACCTCGACGACGGCGTGCCCGGAAACCTGGCGCTCGTGGACCGTCGCGGTGCCGCGTTGCTTGGGATCAGTCTTGGGCGTGAAATTGGCGATGGCTCGTTCGCCGTCACGAAGGGCGATACTTCCGTTGGGCTCGGTTGCGGCGACAAGGCTGGCTGCCCTTGCCCACGGCGCAGCCGCCAGATTCGTCCCAAGGAGCACAACCATGGAGGTCAAAACGATTGATGCGTGCACGTTCCCTCGATACTGCCACGGGCGAGCCGACGTCAAGCTCAGAAGGTTCGACCGAGATGGAGGACGAAGCTGATTTGGGTTGTCCGAGGCTGGTCTGCGCCGGCGAGCCGGAACGGGAAATAGTCGACGCGTCCCAAGAACGAGATGGCCGCGTGGCGGGAAAACAGGTAGTCGACACCCAGCCCCGCTTGCCCGCCGAGTCGCTGGCTGGCCCCGTATCCGCCGCCGCGCACGTCGGCAACCGCGACGCCGAGGTCGAGAAACGGCACCCAATTGACGGCATCGACGGCCCAGGTCACGCCCGCTGCTTGGCTGAGCAAGGTGGCAGTTTTTCTGCCATGCGACGACGGAATCACGGCCGCCTGCAGGCCGAGCCGGGCCGACCACGCGTCCGAAAGCCCGCGCAGAAGCCTGAATTCTGCTTCTGCACCAGCTCGGCCATCGCCCTGGAATTCGAAGGCCAGGCCTGCGCCAAGAGAAAGATCGGCCTCGCCCTGGCCGACAGCGATGGCGGGGACCGGCACGAGGGAGGCGAAGACGAAGGCGAACCAGAAGCGCATCCGTCAAGCACTTTACGCGAAATGCATGTCATTGTACCGGAGAGCGGCATTGACCCGAGCGGGTGGCTCTGTTATTTCCACTGGTCGTGGCAAAAGCACTCGAGAAGGAACTGAAGCGGCCTGATGAGTTCGTCAGCTTCTGGACGCACCTTGGCCTAAAGATCTCTCAAAACCGGCGCACGGTCATTGCCGTAGTGGTCGTCGCGGCGATTGGCGGCGGCGCGGCCTGGGGCTCTGTGGTCTACCGGAACAGCTCTGCAGCCAAGGCGACAGCGGCTTTCGCGCGCATCGAGCGCATCGCGAACGCCGAGCTGCTGCCCGAAAAAGCGCCTGACTCGGAGGAAGGCAAGGCGGAAGCCAAGGCCGGAGCCAAGGCGGAAGCCAAACCTGAAGACGACGGCCTTCCGCATTTCAAGACCGAGAAGGAGCGCCTGGAAGCCGCCAATCAAGAGGCCGATGCTTTCTTGGCGCAGTTTGGTTCCGCGGGGCTCGGCCGAAAGGCGCTGTTCGACAAGGCCAGCCGACTGCTCGTGCTCGGCAACGCGGGCGAGGCGGCCTCCATCTACGAAAGCCTGGCTGCCAGCGAAACCGATCGCGATTTGCGTTTCGTTCAGCAGGAAGGCGTGGCCGTCGCGCGCGAGGCCGAGGGTAAGCTCGACGATGCTTTGCGTGCCTTCGCCAGCCTGGCCGAGCAGTGCCAGTCCGGTTCGAAGTTCTACTTGGATCGCGCACTCTTCGCGCAGGCTCGCATCCTGGAAAAACAGGGCAAGGGAAAGGACGCCGAGAAGATCTTGCGCGAGATTCTCGACAAAATCCCCAAGACCTCGCTGCGCACGCAGATCGACGACCGCCTGGCCGTTCTCACCGAGAAATAGCCCGTGGAAAGGCGCCTCGCGCACGCGAGTTTTGCAAAGCTGGGGTGGCATGCCAGCTTGATGGGCGCAGTCTTGCTGGTGGCTGCCTGTTCGACCGCGACGGCGCGTCGAGAGACCGTCGAACGGCACGACTATCCCGCCGGTGTGGCCCAGATGCGCTGGCACACCCAGATTCACGACTATCCACCGACGGAAGCCCATCCCGAGGAGTGCGCGACCGGTGCCCTGGTCGGCACACGCCTGGTGCTAGGGTCGCGCGGTGGCTCGGTGGTTGCGGTGGATGTCGGATTGGGGTCGATTGTCTGGAGCACCGCCGTCACTGGCGGTATCGACGGCGACGCCCGCTACGACAGTCGGCGCGGGCAGGTCTA
>PMLH01000082.1:751-3329 GCA_003159055.1 Myxococcales bacterium | reverse complement strand
GCGGCCAAGCGCAGAGACGGCGCGATTGTCCGAGCCGAGCAGGGCCGCGTGCAGCAGGTCACGATTGGACAGGGTCATGCCTTCGAGCAGACGCGACCTGGCACCACCCCGAGCCACCTCGACGTCTGCCTTCTTGATGGTCGTAAGTCCGTCGAGATCGAGTCCTTTGTCCATGACGGTCAAGGTTGCCGCGAGCTTGGAAATGGAAGCAATGGCGCGCGGGCTATCGGCCCGGCGTGCGAAAAGCTCTTGTCCGCTGTCGAGGTCGATGACCAGCGCGCCCGTCGCCTGCACGTTTGGAAGGCTGCCCTTCAGGGCGGCGACATGCATTTCCGAATGATGGTGGCGTGGCGGGCGACTTGCCTTCGCTGCCTTTTTGCCGCTTTTCCTGCCGCTTGGCTTGCTCGAGTGCTTGACCGACTTCTTGCCGGATTTCTTTCCGACGCTCTTTTCGGCTTTTTTCGCCTGCGTTTTGCTGGTAGCGGCGCTGGCGGTCCACGCGTGACTAGCGAGAAGCGCGCCTACCACGGCGGCAAGAACGGCAGCGAACGGTGGTTGTGGGCGGGAGGGCAGGTGCTTCATCTAGTCAAAACGCCGAGGTTTGGTTGGATAGCTTTCGTATCACGCCGGCCGTGCGGAACGAAAGCGTGCTCGTAACCAATCGACGGCGGGCGGGCCGTAGTTGGTCTTTACCAGTGAAAGTCCGAGCATTGCGGCAGTCAGAATCGCAACGCCGACCGCGGCCCCCGCCACGTGGAAGCGACTGCGCAGGCTGTACACGAAGCTGCCATAGCAAAACTCGATGTGGACCCAGTAGACGAGCAGCGACGTTCGACCGAGCTGGCGGGTGGCCGAGAATCGGTTACCCAAACGTCGGCACCACACAAAGCCGATCCCGGCGAGTACTCCAATGAGGCCCAATCGGTGAAAGAAGATGCCCGGTCCCATCTCCATCACCACATCCGACGGATAGCGAACGATGGTCGGATCGATGGCGCGAATCACCAACACGGCGACGACTAGAATCGCGCCTGCGACGAAGGTCAGGGTGAAGGCGCGATGCAGCCCGGTCTCGCTACGGCTTGCGAGCACCCACGCATGCCCAACGGCGACGCCGGTCAGCGCCCATGCGCCCCACGGAAAGAGCGGAAACCAAGCCATCGGTCGCTGGCCACCGATGTACGAGGTGAGCGGCCGGGGCAGCCAGTCGGGGAAGTGTGCTGGGCCGACGGTGGAACCAAACGCAAGAAAGAGCGCTGCGACCGCCAGCGCAGGTACGATTTGCCTGCGGCCTCGGCGCGGCGTCGCCACCAGCGCCACGACGATCATCGAAAGCGCAATGGCGTTCAAGATGTCCACGCGAAGCAAGGACTCCCAGCCGCCGTAGAAGCGCGAGAGAAGCCCTTCTTGGAGGCGAAAGAGATACGCCAGCAGCAATCTCTGCAGTCCCCGCCGAACGAGACGCGCCCGCATGACCGCGCCGTCGACGTTCTTGGCGAGGCCGGATTCGAACTGAATGGCGGCGGAAATGCCAACCAAGAGCAGGAAGAGGCGCGCCGGAATACCGCTGGCCACGCGGACGACAGCGTAAGCGGCGCCGCTCTTGGCCGATGGGAGCAGCCACGCGTCCATTCCGTGCGCGAGGATCATCAGAACCACCGCTACGCCGCGCAGCCAATCGACAACGTCGATTCTCCGCGGTTTCAAAAGCGCATCTCTGGTACCCGACATCGCGGCGAAGACTACCAGCGGCGCGCCGGAAAAAGGTAGAGTGCCGGCGTGAAAATCTCGCTGGCTTACTCGGTCGACGCGGACGACGCGTTCATGTTCCACGCCCTCGCCAGTGGCGCGGTGGATGCGCGCGGCCTGACCTTCAGCCACCGTCGAGGCGATACGGCTTGGCTCAATCGTCTGGCGGAAGAGGAGGGCGCGGACGTTGTCGCGGTTTCGGCGGGCGCGTATCCGAGAATTGCCGACAAATACTTGTTGCTCCCGCATGGCGCCTCTGTGGGACGCGGTTTCGGGCCTGTCGTTGTCGCGAAGTCTCCGATGACGTTGGCGGAGCTTGCAGGCAAGCGCGTAGCAATTCCTGGATTTTCCACCACAGCGTTCCTCGTGTTGCGGCTGATGCAGCCAGCGGTGGTGCCGGTGGTGGTGCCCATCGCGCCATTTTCCCGTGTGTTCGAAGCCTTGGATCGAGGCGAGGTGGAGGCGGCACTGCTGATCCACGAGGGACGGCTGATCTTCGAGCAGCGCGGGTGCGTGGCGGTGGCTGAGCTGGGCGAATGGTGGCTGCGCGAAACTGGCTTGCCGTTGCCCCTCGGTGTGAACGTCATTCGGCGCGACCTGGGACAGCCGACGGTCGCCTTGGTTTCGCAGGTTCTGCGTGAGGCCATCGCCTATGCCCTCGATCATCGCGAGGAAGTAATCCAGACGATTGCAGGGGAAAAGCGTGGCG
The DNA here is from genome assembly GCA_003159055.1 of Myxococcales bacterium. The sequence goes on along the minus strand of PMLH01000082.1, from coordinate 871 downwards.
AAGCCGCCTTGGCCGAAACTGCGCTCCTTGACCGCTACTTGGGCATGTACGCCAACGACGACACCCGCACCATGGCGCCCGATGCATGTCGGGCCATCGAGGTGCTCTTCGAGCGCGCGG
>PMLH01000082.1:0-694 GCA_003159055.1 Myxococcales bacterium | reverse complement strand
GCTACGGCAAAGGCCTCCAGGTTTTCCAGGGCGCAACCAGATAGCTTACCGGCTGCCACCGCCGCCTGCTTGGTTGCGGTGATGCCCATCGGACACGCGACATCCGCGTAAGGAAGGCGAGTAGCTTTGCGCAAGGCCCGGACGAGGGGGGGGGATGTCCTGACCTCGGTTGGAACAATGGACGGAAGATAGGCGTGTTTGCCCGGAAGGATCTGCGGTAGCATGCGCACTCGCCGGGCGATGGCGGCTTGGTCGAGGGCGAGCAGTTGTCCGGGGTAGACACCCGCCGTGCCGACTAGCAGCACAAAATCGGGCTGGTTTTTGCCCAGGAGCTGCGTGGTCGCGATGCCCGCTTCCACCAGGCCGACACCGACGGATGCTAGGACGACTCGCTGTCGTACCTGAGCGGGGAGATCCGGCAACCTGGCATCAAGGTAGGCCAGCTCGGGCGGCCAGGCTACGATAACCAGCCAACGGCCCTGGTTCTTGGCCGATCCCCGTGGCTTTGTTTTACTCATGATGTCGGCAAGTATTGCGTTTCGGGAAGTGCTGGTATATTGCCGATTTCCAAGTCGCACGCTCCCATGCCTAAAAAGATCATCGTCATACCCGCTTACAACGAAGAGCGCACGATAGCCGAAGTCGTGACCGAGGCGGTGAAGATTGCGGATCGGGTGGTGGTGGTGGACGATGG
>PMLH01000273.1 GCA_003159055.1 Myxococcales bacterium | reverse complement strand
CCGGCTCATTCTCGATTTTCACGGGGCCAATGGCAAGGATACCGACAACGCTCCGGGGTACTTTGGGCTTTTTGATCTCTCGAACAACAGCACCATCTTCGTCGCACCTTCCGCAAACGGCGGGATCTGGGACGCCACCGCGGATACGACCTTTGTCGACGACATCCTCAAAGCGGTCGAAGCCGATCTCTGTATCGACACCTCGCGGATCATCTTGGAGGGCTTCAGCCAGGGCGGAGCCATGGTGGCGGTCCTCGCCTGCGGGCGCCCGGGGGTGTTCCGCGCCGCCGTTGGCCACTCCCGCGGGGGCTTGACCGCTCCTTCGGCCTGCCAGCCGATCCCCTACCTGGGTTCGCTCGGCTTGTCGGATATTAGTGGCAATTCACAAGCAACCCAGACCGATCCGTTCGCCACGTGGAACGGGTGCAAGATCACGACGATGCCCCTGGCGCCTACTGGAAGCCACGTCTGCCAGAACTACACGGGCTGCCCAGCGGCCGATCCCGTCATCTGGTGTTCCTTCGATGGCCCCCATACGCCGTCGCCCACCGATTCAGGGAAGAGTACGTCGTGGATGCCTTCGGAAGTGTGGCCCTTCGTGAGCCAGTTCTAGCGCTCGCGTCTTATCTTCCTGGCCGGAAATGCTGAGGAGTGCGCACATGAAAAAACTCTTCGCGCTGGCCGAGATGGCCTTGCTGGTCGGACTTGCTGCTTGGGGAATGGTCGCGTGCGGCCAATCGGGCAACGGGATCAGCGGCGCGGGTGGCAGTCCGGGTAGTGGTGGCACGACTGCGGCAAACGCTGGCACAGGAGGTGGCCAATCCACGGGCGGAGCCGCTTCCGGCGGCTCGGGCGGAAATGGCGGCACGGCGAGCGCGGGCGGGGCCAAGGGCAGCGGTGGAGCTCAAGGCCCAGGGGGGGCAACCGCAGGGGTTGGTGGAAACACCGCCGCCACCAACACTGGTGGCACCCATGGCACGGGCACGTCCGCGACAGGTGGCCGAACCAGCATGGGCGGCGTTTCTGGAACCGGCGGATCGCCGACAAGCGGTGGCTCGACCGGAAGCAGCGGCGGCACCACCGGAGACGCTGGCATTGCGGGTTCGGGCGGCGCTGCCAGCGGAGGAACCATCGGGGACGCGAGTGTTGCGGGCGCGAGCGGGGGCATAACAGGCAGCGGAGGCACCGCCGGGAGCGGCTCCGCAACTTGTCCCGCTGGCGGGGCGAAACCCAGCGAGGGCAAAAAGACCGTCCTGGTTGGCTCGACCAGCCGCACCTACTATTTGCACGTTCCAACCAAGTACGACGGCACGAAACCGGCGCCACTCGTGGTCGATTTCCATGGTCTCGGTGGCAGTGGCACCAGCGAAGCGGGATCGAACCCCTACAAAGCGGTCATCGACCCCGATGGCGCAATTTCCGCGTATCCCGATGGCGCAAACGGCACCAACGGAACCGGATGGAACCTGGGGTCGTGCTGCACGAACACCGACGATGTCGCGTTTGCCAAGGCGCTGGTGCAGGACGTGGAAAAGATGGCATGCATCGACCCGAAGCGGGTCTATGCGGTCGGCTATTCGCTCGGCGGCGGCATGGTCCACGTCCTCGCCTGCCAGGCGGCCGATGTCTTTGCTGCAGCTTCACCGGCCGCTGCCGATCTCGTCAAGGAGAACGTCGACAGTTGCAAGCCCGCTCGCCCGATCACCGTGTTCACGTTCCGTGGAACCGCCGATACCTCCGTGCCCTATGGCGGCGGCTCGATAGGCTCGCTCACAAACATCGGTGCGAAGGCAACCTTCCAGAAGTGGGCCGACATCAATCAGTGCACGGGATCCCCGTCAGCCGAAGACAGCAACGGCTGCTCGACCTATTCGTCCTGCGCCGGCGGCATTCAGGTCACGTTGTGCACGAAACAGGGCGGCGGACACGATCCGGGAAATGCCAGCGTCTCATGGCCGGTGCTCAAGAAGTATACCCTGCCGTAATCGTGGACTTTGGGCCGGTGCCGTGAGTCTCTCTTCCTTTGTCCCTCATGCTGAGGTCCTCGTGTCGTTCCTTCGACCCTCTTTGGCAACTAGCTAGACTCCGTAGCAGTAGACGGCGGCCTCGGGAATCTCGTTTCCGCACGGACTGGCGTACACGCATCGAAAGTTCGGCAGCGGGCACAGCTCGGACTCGCATTCGGACAGCGAAGAGCAGCTCTTGCCACCCGAATTCGCCAGCTTAGTTCGGCACGCATCCGAGACAGTTCGGCATCCGACATTGAGTCCAGTGGTCTTCGAACAAACGCCGTCGTTGAGCTGAACGCAGAGTTGGTTGGCTGCGCACGAGGCGCAAGGGTTGGGCCGACTTTCGCCGCTGGCGCCGTTTCCGTCGCCTGCGTCGAGGGACGACAGGGGCATCTGATCGATAGCCTGTCCATCGATCCCGGTCTCGATGGGAGGTGCAAGTAGATCGCCACCGGTGGAAACGTCGAGCGGTACATCGGGCATGGCGGTGTCTTTGCGGATCTCGAGGTCGACCGTCGGGCTGAGATCCACGGCCGTCTCAGGGCCGACCTCGAAGCCCGTCGACGCCGAATCGATGCCGGCATCGCGGTCCGAGTCGGGCGATCCATCGCTCGAATCCGGGCCGCCCACGTCTTTGTAGGACGACGGACCGTCACTGGCCGCCCCATCGGCTTTCCATCCGTTGTTCGAGCTGGAACAATCAAGCTGGGTTGCAAAGAGCACGCACACCGAGATTCCGAGAGCCTTGCCTGGTCGCATGCCGTGACGTGCAGCAGGAACCGTGCCAGTCGCGTAATCGCACGAGATTTCCAGCGAGGTGCGGGCCGAACGCGACACGATCGCGACATCGTTGTCGGAGCTTCACATCTCTACTGGACAACGATCGCATCCACGGCCACCGATCCGGGGCCACGATTGATGATGCTGATCGTGTGTTGACCCGACGTTAGCCCTGTCACCTGAGCCACCATCTGCTGGGCCTGGCGCGCGCCCGTGGCAGAAAGATCCGCCGTCGTATTGGTTTGACCGTCAATTTGGATCTCGATCTTTCCATCCCCCGAT
>PMLH01000130.1 GCA_003159055.1 Myxococcales bacterium | reverse complement strand
CTGGAACTTCGGGGTCTGGCGGCCGGACATCGACATTGGCTAGAGATCCGAATACTGCGCGGTCTTGAACACGCAATCAGACTCGTTGCCCCAGTTGTCGTCGGCGCTGATGGAAAGCGGTGTCGACTTGTATACGCTGAGGTAGTTCGTGTCCCAGCACTCATTCACGGTGTAGGTGATGGCGAGGTTGGTGGGAACGAGGCTGACGTCCGAGCGACCCGCGCCGCTCCACAGCCAGCGGCTTTTCACCTTGGCGATACCACCGGCCGAGGTTGCGTTGGCCGGGACGTTGTAGATGAAGTCCATGCTGCCGTCTGCGCCAGGGTTCTGGACGAAGGCATAGTTTACATCGACCAGCTTGCTGGGTTCACTGTCATCCCTGACCTGCTTGAACACTGCCGTGATGTTCACCACGGCGGCTGGCCCGACGTGATCGTAGGTGTAGGTCGCCGTGCCAACGTTCTTGTCCGCCTGGGGCAAGGTCGCGCGAGCGTTCCAGTCCAAAACGAAGCTGCCCGNNCAAGCCCTGCGCGTCGAGCCCGGCGGTGTGCGTGCCGGAAAGAACCGTGGCGTACGCAGCGGTTTGGTCGTGCTTGTCTCGCCCTTCGAATTTGTATTGGTATTGATGTGGCGCGAGGCGCGTCACCGTCACCTTCCATTCGATTGGGTCGAGCGGTCCTTGCCACGGCCCCCAAACCGCCGTGTCGGCCGTGACCGAGGTCGGCGGATTGTCGGTGACCAGCTTGACCAGCGTCCCAACCGCGACGGCGCCAGCGTTGACCACGAAGCTGACGTTGCGGGTGGTCTTGTACCACTCCGCGGTTTCGCCGAGCAGCGCATAGCTGCCGCTTTCCACGGTCAGGGCTTTGCTGTCCGAGCTTGGCACCGACATGGCCACCGTGCTGGCGCGCGGCACGCCGGTGGCGAAATCCGAGCCGTCGTCTTTGGGATGGCAAGCAAGCAGGCCGACGGACAAGAGCAGGGCAGGGGCCGTGTAGGTAAGCGATCGCGTCATGGCAGTGTCTCCTTTTGCCCAAGACAGACACCGCCAAACGCAAAAACTGAAAGAGGCTATATCGGCAGGATCGGTACGTCGGCGAGCGCGGCGAGGTTCAACTTCCCAAGAAGGTCAACCAGATCCGACTTTGGCACGCGGCCATTGCCCATGCCTTCCACGTGAAAACCCGAGCGAAACTGGATGTGGACGTCGCAAGCGGCCGCCCGCTCATCGGCGCAGGTGAAGAACCCGTTCGCCTGGTCTGGGCCGACCGAAAGCGCAAGCTGCGGATAGCCATTCGAATTGGCGACCCAGCTCTGGTAGGCGCCTGCCTCGCCACCCATGCGCGCGACCGTGATTTCCACGCGCTTGTCAGCCATGGCGTAGGTGCGCCGAAAGAATCCGCCTCCAGTTTGCACGGGTGCCACAGCAACGAAAGGCGTGGCTCTATCAGGCAAGATGCGAACGAATGCAGGTGGGGCGCTGCCGGAGGAGCCCACGGAAGTCGTCCGCGCCACATCCCGTGACGTCGTCCGGCAAGAGAACAGGCCGAAAGTCACGAGGATGAGCGTCAGCCGAGACGGTCGAGTGAAATCGTCCATCCGCGTTACGCGTCGGTCGCGTCCTCGCGAATGAATCGGCCGGTGCGAAGCTCGTCCAGCGTCTGCTCGATTTCCTCGCGCGTGTTCATCACGAAGGGTCCGTAACGCGCAATGGGTTCGCCGAGTGGCTGAGCTGCGGCCAGAAGGAATCGCCCGCCTCGGTTGCCACCGCTGGCGTGAACCTGACCGGTTCGGCCGAACACGACCAGCGCCGGTCCCTGTACCTTCCGCGCGTCTTCTCCCTCGCCGAAGGTGACTTCGCCACGGTCGAGATAAGCGAAAGCCGTGTGGCCCGGTTCGATGTCCTCGCGGAAAACCGCGCCAGCGGGCAACACCACGTCGATGAATTTCGGCGCAACCGACAGACCTGCCACCGGACCTTTGCTTCGTCCGCCCTGGGCCTCGCCGGCGATCACGCGAATCTTCGCGCCGTCGTCCGCGACCCGCTCTTCAAGCTGGTCTGCCCGAAGATCGCGGTATCTTGGCCGTGTCATCTTCTCGCGCGCCGGGAGATTGAGCCATAGCTGCAAACCGGAAATCCCTTCGGGGCGCACCACGGGCATTTCTTCGTGCAAGATCCCGCTGCCCGACGTCATCCACTGCACGTCGCCGCCTTCGATGGTCCCTTTGTGTCCGAGCGAATCGCCGTGTCGAACCTGTCCCGTGCGCAGAATCGTGACGGTTTCGATGCCACGGTGCGGATGAAAGGGAAAACCTGCCCGGTAGTCCGCTGGCACCGACGATTCAAAGTGGTCGAGCAGCAGAAACGGGTCGAGGTTGGTCAGTTGCCGCGTTCCGACGCTTCGGATCAGGTGGACACCAGCCCCCTCGACGGTGGGTTGCGGTCGTACGACTTGCTCGATGGTTCGTGCGGTCATGAGGGTTAGATGGAGCAAGCAGCGGAAGGATGCTGCCGCCTGCTCCATCAGACCGAAGGCCCCTAGCCGAGCTTGCCGGCCACGCGCGCGGTTTCCTCAACCGTTTTCGCGAGAACCGAGCGAATTCGCCCCTCTTCCATCACTGAAAGCCCCGCGACGGTGCAGCCGCCGGGCGTGGTGACCTGGTCCTTGAGCACGGCCGGATGCGTCCCGGTTTGCACCACCATTCGCGCGGAGCCTTGCACCATCTGCGCGGCAATCGAAACCGCCAGGTCGCGCCGAAGGCCGAGCTTGACCGCGCCGTCGGCGAGGGCGTCGATCATGACGAACACGAAGGCCGGTCCGCTGCCCGACAGGGCGGTGACGATGTCCATGTGGCTTTCGTCGACCTCGACCGCTTTGCCCACGGACGAGAACAACGCCACCGCCAAGGCCATGTGTACATCCGTCGCGGCCTTGCTGCGCGCCAGCCCGGTCATGCCCTCGCCGATCAAGGC
>PMLH01000118.1 GCA_003159055.1 Myxococcales bacterium | reverse complement strand
AAGCTCTTGGCGCCGGGCGGGAGAAGGTCCTTGTAGATGTCGGTGAAGCTTTCGCCGCCGCCGACGCGAGGCATGACGACGAACTTGAGGGTAAAACACCACGCCGCCCCGATGATGGCCAGCAGTAGACCAACCTTCTGCCGTCTGCCGGTCACGAGAAAATACGCGCCGAGCACCGCAACCCACGACGAAACGTCTTCGCGGCAGCTCAAGGTTAGAAGCACGAACACCGCGCCCCAGCGATCTCGCCTCGCCTCGAGGAAGTACCACGCCCACCAGAGCAGGAATGGCCCGAACGGCAGGAAGTGGAACTCGAACAGGTTCTCGCCGTGAAGCGCTGGATAGAGCAGATAGGTGAGCGCAAGAATGCAGGCGGGCCAACGATCGATGTGCCGACGCGCGAGCTTGTAGAGGGGAATCGCCGCCGAGCCGAGCAAGGCGGCGTGGATCAGGAGCAACGTTCCACCGTTCTGCTTGATTGCGTAGAACGGCAGGAGCACGTAGGCAAAGAACTCGGCGTGGTTGCCAAAGTGCGACCGGCCTGGGCCAACCCACGGCGGTGTCTTGAAGAACGATCCACCGTGCAACATGTTCCAAAGCAAGCTGTCGTAAATTCCGAGGTCGTAGCCCGAGCGCAAGGAATAGTAGAAACAGTAGGTGTAGTAGCCGAAATAGCAGGTGTAGGCGATCGCGCCCACCAGCACGAGAACAAACGGCAAGGCCCGGAAAAACTTCGGCCAAGCAATCACGGCGGTTTCGCGCACACGCCGAAGCGGCCGCCACAGCCGGTCTTCGCAGGCGAGAGGCCCGGATCGCATGGCTGCGGTGACCGCCATCCATGCGCACCAGCCAAACACAAGCACCATGACCAAGAAGGGCAAGTCGTGGTCTCGCCAAATTTCGACCCGGAAGAGCAGCGGCAGAAAACCGACCACACAGACCGGGGCCAGCCGCCGCGTGCAGCGAAGCAGTCGCGCAGCCACGCCGCGCTCGGAGAGATTCGTCAGCAGGTAGAGCACGCCGGCCAGCAGCGCGGCTGCGCATCCGCCGAGCATCGTCGCCAGCAGTCGATGTCGCACGTCCAGCGGGATGCGATTCTCCCCAAAGTAGCTGCGCGCCCCGAGCGGCGTAAACGCGACCCCGAGGGCGAACCCCAGCGACAACCCGCCCGCGCCCAGCAGCCCAAGCGCGCGCAACGAGGTGGAGAGTCGCGATCGATAGTCACTTTGGAAGGAGGCTTCCACGACTAGTTCCCCATCCGGGCGAGCACACCGGCGTTCAAGTCGGTGGGATGCCCGCGCTTGGCCAGCACGTATTGCCCGCGTTCGGCGACCACACCGAAGGTGCCCGGCCGCAAGACCTCCACAGCCTTGTGTCGTTCATCGCCGCCCGGCGGAACGCCGAAAAGCAGATAGTCCGCGTCGGCGACGCCCATGCGCAAGGTGTACGCAAAGGCACGGTTCGAAACGTGTGGCACGATGTTTTCGGACGAGACGATCTTCGCCTTGCGTGGAACCATCGCCAGAAGATCGCCGAGGGTGCGGCGGCGTTCCCAATCCTCGGACGTGGTGCCGAAGTGGTAGATACCGAACCCGCCGCGCGTGGCATTGTGCTGAATCAAGCCGCCGAGCTGGTAGGACGTGACCAGCATCCCCAGCGTGATAGCCGCGACCCAGCCGTGCTTCCAGGCCACCCCGGGAAGGCCGCGCCGTTTTGCTTGCTGGCCAAGCCACGCCAAATTCGCAATGAGAGCAATGAACAGATACGCGGTCCAGTGCGCGGTGTATTGAAACGAAATCTGGTACAGCGGGTGGTAGCCGGTCGAAAGCAAGGTGAACAGAAATCCAGGCACGCAGCAGAGCAGTCCAATGGGCCGTCGCAAGGGAAAGAAGGCCAGCGGCAGAAATATCTCCAAGATGTAGATGAGCTTGTCTTTGTCGAGCAGCACACCCAAGGTGAAGGGCGGATTGCCCAGCACGGTCTGCATCACGCCGGAAAACCCTTGGGTTCCCTCGCCCACCAACCCTGCATACTGGTGGATGAAGGCCTGCTGTCCTCCGCGCTGGAGCGGCATGATCACGAGCTTCATCCCCACGAAGTAGAGGGCCCCCGCCGCCGCCAGCCAGAGTCCCGCGCGCGACCGCCGATTGGTCAGCATCAAAAAAATACCGATAACCATCAGTCCGAAGGAAACGTCCTCGCGTACCGAGAGGCTTAGGATGGCGAAGATCACGGCCCCGACGGTCCGCCTGGTCAGAGCGAAATACAGCGTGAACCACAGAAAGAACGGCGCAAGCGGCGGATAGTGAAAATCGTAAAGGTTCGACCCGTGCAGAGGCGGATAGAAGACGTACAGAACCCCAACCAGGCACGACAGCCAAGGCCCGAGGAATTGGCGCGCGACCAGGTAAAGCGGAATGGCTGCAGCACCGATCAGCACCGCCTGCAGAATCAGGATGGTTTCAGCGCTCTGGTGGAGGGCATAGATAGGCGCAATGGCGTAGCTGAGATACGCGGCGTGCTCACCGATCAGATTCCCGGTGGGACCACCGTAGGGCGTCGTGCGAAACAGAGCCCCGCTGTGAAGGGCGTTCCAGATTACGTTCTCTTCGAGGCCGAGATCGAGGCTGCTGGAAAGCACGTTCCGGTGGTGCACGACCGTGTGGTACGAGAAGTAGACCGAGTAAACGGCGGCCGCGAGCGCGACCAGCAAGAAAGGCACAAAGCGAGTGCACCAGCATCGCACCGCCGCACCGTCGGCAAATAGGCGAAGGACCGGCCCCGGTCGCGCAAACACCGGCGGCGTCGCGAGCGAAACCTGCACCAGCTTCTGCGCGCCGAACACCAGCAGCAGACCCAACAGCAGAAAGACCACTTCGCGGCTTCCCTGCCAAAGCCGCCAGTGAAACATGATCGGCAGAATTCCGAGCAGCACGGCCGGCGACAGGCGACGCGCAAGACGCAAGATGTGTTCGCCCGAAAGCAACCGACGCCGGGCCAGCATGGCAAACGCCAGCGCAACAAGAATAGCCGTCCCCGCCACGCCGAAACGGATGGCGGCGACCCCCGGTGCGCGCTCGGGGCCATTGGCCTGCACGAATTCGGAGACCGTGTTGCGCGCCCAGAGCTCCCACACGCCAAGCCCAGCGGAGAATCCCGCCATGGCGAGCACGCCGAGCCCGGTCAATGCAGCGGAAAGTCGAGGGCGCCAGATATCGACGTTTGCCTCCGCGCCTGCTTGCTGCCCTGCCGTCACGTCCGCTTTCCTTCGCCTCCGATGACCGACGGCTCGGCCTTCGCGCTGGAATCGAAGTTCATCTCACGTGCGACTGCATACAGCGGGCGGCGCTGCACTTCTTCATAGATGCGGCCGACGTACGCACCCAGGATACCGATCATGAAGAGATTTGCCGCCGCGCCGAGCGCAACCAGGATCATGATGGTGGTCCAGCCCGGCACAGCGCTGACCCCGTGAATTTTCACCCAGAAGGCCCACGCGCCAAGGCCCATGGCCAAAAGCGCCGCAAACGCCCCCAGCCACGTCGCCATCCGCAGCGGCAAGGTCGAAAATGAGGTAATGCCATCGAAGGCGAAGCTGAGCATCTTCCGCAGCGGGTACTTGGTCACGCCCGCGAAACGCTCCTGTCGGGTGTAGGCGACACCGGTCTGACGAAAACCGACCCAGCCCACCAGTCCGCGGATGAAGCGGTGCCGTTCGCGCAGCGAGCGCAACGTCAGAATGACCTGGCGGCTCATCAGGCGGAAGTCGCCGGCATCCAGCGCGACCTCGAAGCCCAGCATGGCGCGGAAGACGCGGTAGAAGAGCGCGGCCGTGATGCGCTTGAACCAAGTTTCGCCCAGGCGCCGCTCGCGGATTGCGTAGACGACGTCGAACCCTTCGCGCCACTTGTCCAGCATCGCGCGCACCAGCTCGGGCGGATCCTGCAGATCCGCATCCATGACCACCACAGTTTCGCCTTCAGCGCGATCCATGCCGGCCGTGATCGCGATCTGGTGGCCGAAGTTGCGCGAAAAGGAGATCAGCTTGTAGCGCGGCTCGTGCTCGGCCAAGTTCTGGAGCATCGTCGATGACGCGTCGCGTGAACCATCGTCGACGAACACTACCTCCCAGGTCACGCTTAGGTCGGCCAAGAAACCGCGCAAACGGCGATCGAGCTCTGGAATCGTCTCTTCCTCGTTGAACACGGGAATGACGACGGACAGGGTTGGACGCATCTCGGTCATTGAGGGTGCCGTTTATACCGCGAACCCGGTCAGAAATAGCGCCAAACCGTGATCCCGCGATAGCTGCAGAAGGTCGTGGCCGTAGACCCAAGCCTGTTTTGCTACCTTCGGGCGGCGCGGGTGCTCTTTGCTCGGGCAGCGCGAAGAGGGGCAGGAGCGGGCGCGACTTCACCGAGCTTCCTGCATGCAAGCAGCGCTTGGGCGGTCTCCTTGCGGCAGCCGCCACAGACTCGTTTGCACTTTGCGGTTGGCGGCCTGCCTGAATCCTTGGCCTCGCAGGCGCAAGCTTCTGCACAGCGCGCCTCCTCGTCACCGACCTTCTCCTCACAGCGCTGCGCGATGTGCCGCCGATAGAGCGCCTCCTCGTCTGCCGACAGGTTGGGAAGGTACTTCGCATAGTCCATCGCATCACTCCTGGCCTCGCCATTGTCTGGGTGCAAAGCCACGCAGCTAGTCAGGAGGTCAAGCCGAGCTGCTTCGGGGGCTGATTTCATGCGCGCCCGACTGCGGCTGCATTGTGATTCCAATAGTGAAGCGTCGCCGGATTCGCGCAGAATCTCGCGCCGACGCTTGACGACTGCTACGGCCGTTGGATGCGCGAGAGCGTAGCTGTCGATCAAGGTCTGTTCTTCGGTGGAGCGGCCGGCCAGCCAGAGCAGCCGCCCCTTCACTTCGACGAGTATCTCCATCTGGCCCGCATCAAGTCTCTGGCCTTCCATGAAGGGATCGAGCATGGGTAGAACATCCTCGATGAACGGCCAGTAGTTGGTGTTGAGCTCCGACCTCGGCCGGTACGTCGGCAGCCCCCCCTCGCAGGATGCGCAAGTCGTGTCGAGGAGCGAGCCCAGACAAACAAGGGCGAGGGTTCGTCCATAGTCCAGAACCGATTCGAGGTTCTGAGGCGAAGCTTTGGCGGCCTTGTACTTCGCCGCTAGGTCCTCGTTAGGGAACCTAAGCTTACCTTGCCCAGGGCCAAGCCCGCTTGGCTCGTCTTTCGACCGGGAGAGGTTGTCCAGCGACGACGAGCAGCCCGCACAAAGAATAAGAACAACGTTTGCGCATGCCAGCGAACGTTTCCCGGTGCTCAAGGCAAGACGGCGCATTTTCACAGATCCTTCTCATCGGCATTATACTCCCCTCGCAGCAGGTCATCGTGCTGCAACGTTCGGTGGCCAACCTGCGCTGGACCTGCCTAGGAGTACGCCGGGCGATTCTCCATCGCATTTTGCCGGGCCACGGCTACGTGGTTAAGAAAAGTGGCGCCCGGGCCCGCCTGCCCTGGTCACCGTTGCGACCCGGGCCGGCGCCCCATGCCGAGGTTTGCGACCATGGTGAGCGTCTGACGGCCGGGGCCGTATTTCCGGTGCAGGCTGTCGACGATTCCCCGTTCGACGTTGCCCCAAGCCGCTTCGCCCAACTTGTGGCGGACGAGTCCCAAGGGCGGGCTACCACGAAACATGAACCGCCATGCCTCGTCGAGGGTGGGCGCTTCCACGGAGGCGCTCAGCTCTTCCACGGACACCGCTGCGAAACCCGCGCCGCTCATCTCGTCGACGATGTCCTGCGAGGACGCCAACACTGGCTTGTCGCCCGAGAAAGGCAAGCCGGGAAGCAATTCGCGAATCGCGGCCATCACATCACACAGCATCGGGAAACGCTCCATCGGCTGCCAACTGGCCATCGCGCCGACGCCGCCCGGAACCAGCACGCGAAGCATTTCGCGAAAACCGCGCGCGCGATCCGGGAAAAACATCAGGCCGAACATGGAAAACGCGGCGTCGAAGGACGCGTCCGCCATGGGCAAGGCTTGCCCGTCGGCCACATGGGTCTCGATCGCGATGCCCGCCAAAGTGGCGGCCGCCCTGAGCTCGTCGATCATCTTCGGCGAGAAATCGACCGCCGTGGTTCGGTACCCGCGCTGCGCAGCCAGCACGGCCAGCGTCCCAGGCCCCGCCGCCACGTCGAGCACGTGCGCGCCATTGGCGAGGCTCGCTCGGTCGAGCGCAACAGCGGCATAGTTTCGGAAGAAAGGCGCCGTGACCTCGGCGTAGTCTTTCGCGGCCAGCTCCCAGGGTAGTGGCGTGGCAAGTGGGTTCGACATGGCCGGCTACGGTAACACACCGCCACGGCATTCCAATGCCAGGTCTGACCGTGCGAACGCTCACACCAATCCGAGTGTCAGGCAACGGTGGCCAATGCTACATTGGCGTCGGCAGCGATGTCGAATCCTCGCCTCCTTTCACCCGTGCTTTTCCTATCGTCGACAGCGACGTTCCTCGCCTATTGGTCGATATTCGACTTGTTTCATCGCTACGACTGGGGCCAACCCTTCGTGAAGCTGGCGGCCTTTCAGGCGCTCTTCGTCCTGATTCTGCTGCCGTTCCTTTGGAGAAAGGACCACACCGTACGCGCAACGGACAAGCTCATCGCAGCCGAGCTGGTCGCCGCAGTCGCTGTCCTGTGTTGGGAAATCGCGCGCACAGCCGCATTTTTCAAGTCGAGTCTGCACGCCGGGATGAACGATCTCGGGCTAACCACCGAGG
>PMLH01000355.1 GCA_003159055.1 Myxococcales bacterium | reverse complement strand
GGTCGACCGCTCGAAATTCTACGACGTCTACTGCTTGGTCATCTACGACCACAACGTCGCCGACCGGCAGGCGGAAATCCGCAAGAACAACGCCGCCAATGCGCCCAAGGGCTCGTTCATCGACAGCGTTATCACCGACAAGCCGAGCGAGCGCGACGAGAACGACAACGTCGTCGACCGCATCACCGGCAAGGAAGTCCTCAAGCCCGGCGAGCGCCGCGGTGGCCAGCAGAACATCAAAGTGCCGTCGCCGACCGGCGAGATGAAGGGCGAGGAGCGTTGACCAGACAAGAACGGCAAGACGTCCGCTGGTTCGTCGCGGGCTCGACGTAGCAAAAAGCGCGGCGAGGCCGCGTTCCGGCCTTGACAGGCGACGGCTGCATCAGCAAGATTCCCACCCTTCCCAATGGCGAACATACAGTCTTCCCAAAAGAAGAATCGGCAGCGAATCAAGAACGAGGCGCGCAACGTAAGCCAGAAGTCGGCAATGCGTACTGCGGTCAAGAAGCTGAGGGCGGCGATTGCGGCCAAGGATCCCAAGCAGACCGAGGCGCTGCTCAAGGCTGCAACCAAGCTGATAGCTCGGCTTGGCGGACGTGGTGTGATCAAGCCTCGCACGGCTTCGCGCGAGATCTCGCGCTTGACCGTCGCCTCGAAACCGTCGGCTTAGGCCAAGTTCCCATCGCCACGTTGGCGTGGGCTGGCTTTTCCAGCCGCAGCCAGAGCGCGGGAAGGTTTGGAAACCCTCCCAGGGTTTGCGGGTCAACTCCCGCCGCTGGCCTCTTCGGCTAGTTTGCGCACGAGGCGCATCATCTGTAGCTCAGGGTCGATGCGCGAGGACTTCAGGCTGCGGTCGGCGTGGTAAAGGTGCAGGAAGCTGCGACGCAGCGTCGCCACGCTCATGCGGTTGGCAGGGGCGAGAATGTCGTCGAGGAAGAACGGCGCTACGCCCACCGCGGCAGCGATTTCCGATCTTGGTACCGAGGCGGCGACCAGCTCCTTGGCGCGCCAGATTTGCCGCAGCTGTCGCATCAGCATGAACTGGATCTTGAGCGCCGGCTCGCGATTCCTCAGCATGTTGGAAAGTAGGCGCAGGGACTGCTGGACGTTTCCCATGCCGATGGCCCGGGTCAGCTCGAACACGCCGTGCTCGCGCGATTCCGGAATCAGCTCTTCCACGTGCTCGCGCTTGATTCGGCCGTTGGCAAAGAGTGCGACCTGTTCCAGGGCTTGCGCGATTCGGCCCAAGTCCGGGCCGGCCGCCTCCGCCAGGGCTTGTGTTGCGGAGGCATCGATTTCAAAGCCGCGCTGCTTGGCCTCGACGGAAATCCATGCGCCGAGCTCGCGGTCTTTGAGGCGCGCGAATTCGTGCAGGTAGCCCGCTTTGCGCAAGGCCAAGAAGGCGCGCAGGCGGCCGTCGACCTTGTCCCCGACCAGCACCAGGCAGCCTTTGGGATTTGGATCGGCGACGTACTTGATCAAGGGTTCGAGCTGCTCGGCCTTGACCTCGTCGATGCCCTGGGCAATGACCAGGCGCCGCTTGCTCCACATGGGCAAGGTCTTCGCGGCGCCAATGACCTGGGCGAGCGGGGTCTCGCGCAAATCGAAGAGGTCGTAGTCGAAGCTCGCGGCGGACGCCGACTCGCTGCCCGTGAGGGCCTTGCGTATCGCGGCCACGCAGCGGTCGACGAGGAAGCGCTCGTTGCCGTGCAAGCAATAGACCGGCGCGATTTGGCTCGCGGCGATCTGCCCTAGAACGTCTGTTTCTGCCTTTGCCAAAGGGGCTCCGCGCTGGTGCTACTTCCACATCCGGATGCTGTCGCCATCGACCACATAGATCAGCGGCGAATCGATGCGGCTGTGGTCGAGCCCGAACCTGATGTCGCCAGTCAAACCTTCGAAGGTTTGCGTCGCCAGCACACGCAAGACATCGGCGCGTGTCCTGGCCCCTCGTTCGACCGCTCCGCGCAGGACCGAGACCGCGTCGTAGGCATAGGCGTCGGTCGCGCTCGGCTGTGCACCATAGCTTTCACGGAAGCGTGTTACGAAGCTGGTGCTGCGCATGTCCTCCGACGGGTAGAAACCAGGGCAGAGCAGCGCGCCTTGCACGTAGCGTTCGACGTTGTGAAGGAATTTGCCTGAAAGGCCAAGCGCCGTGGAAAGCAGCAGGGCTTCCCGGCGGCCAGAACCCGAGGCGGATGCCTCTCGTGCTGCGGTGGAGAACTGCCGCGGGGAGCGCGGCCAGACCTCGGCGACCGCAAGGGCCGGCGCAATCAGCTCCAAGCGGCTGGCGTCGTCGGGGATGAAGAGGGCGTCGAAGGGCAGCTTGCGCAGGGACGCCACGTCGGCCGAGAAGCTAGTCGCCGTTGGCGCGTAGGTGATGTGGCCGGTCACGGTTCCACCGCCCGCTTGTACCGCCGACTTGTACGCGGCAGCCAGACGCTTGCCGGCCGCATTATCAGGGCCAAGGATCGCGAATCGGCGTGCACCCAGCCCAAGCGCCGTACGCGCCAGCGCGGCCGCGCGAGCCTCCGATGAGTGCAGAATGGGAAAGGCACTGCTGCCAGCGCCGGTGGCCCGCTCGTCGAGCAGCAGCAAGGGCAGCCCGTCGCCTTTGGCCAGATCGACAGCGCGAGCGTCCGGGGTACTGACGACGCCGATCGCCTTTTCCTGTCGAGCCAGCTCCGCAATGGCACCACTCGGCCCACCGCCTTGGGTCGACCTGTCCGCGGATGCCGCGACATCGCGCATCAGAAGCCTGAACGGGATCGACTGCGCCGCATTTGGCGTGGTCGTGACGACCAGCATCGCCCCGCGAAGGACCGCGTCCCCCAGGCGTGCCTGCGTGCCCGAGAAAGGAACGGCCAGGCCGAGGCGCAAGGGATCCGCGACCACCGCCCACGGCTTGGAGACTTCCATTCCGAGCTGCTTGCGGATGGCCGAGGTTTCCTGATCCAGCTTCCCCGCGCCTGCCTCGTCGCCGCGCGACCGCAGAGCCACCACCGCCTTCGGGCCCAGACACGCTCGCGCCAGGGCCCCATGCCGTGCTCCCTGCGCCTGCAGGGCGTCCGTTTCGGAAACCTTGGTCGCGATGGCTTCCGCCCTTTGAAGCGCGAAGGCTCGTTCGGCTTCCACCCCGGGGTCGATCTGGAGGTACAGCTCAAGCTGGTCGATGGCACCGGCCGGGTCGCCGACGGCGGCAAGTGAGTCGGCCAGGGTGAGCCGCAGCCAGGCTCGGCTGGAGGTGTCCGCAAGGCCGGTCATCCGTGGCGGGTCGGTCGCAAGGTAGGGCCGCAGCAGTGCGAGCGCCTGGGTGAAATGGCCAAGCTGGCTTTCGCAAAGACCCATCAGCAGATCTCGGTCGGTCGCCGGCAGGAAAGACCCGTTGTCGACGAGGAGCGGCTTGGCGGAGGCGGCGTCGCCCATCGCCAGCATCACGGCGGCCAGCATTGCGACGGCGGCCGGGCGCTGGTGGTGATGGGGATGGTGGACCAGGAATCCTTCCAGCCGGGCGCGCGCGGTGCCTGGGTCGGACGCTTGGGCCTTGCTCGCCACATCGCGAAAGTCGGCATCTCCACCCAGGTCATCGCCTGCATCGATCGCCGCCGAGCGCGTGGAACTGGGCGTCTGTGGCGCACCCGCCGGCTGGCTCGGGGTGGCGCGCGCCGAGGCGCACCCGACGAGGAAGACCAAGCCCAAGGTGGAAGATCGCATGCCCGCCCTTTTACGCCAGTCGAAGTCCTCCGTCGACTCGGGAGTGTCGACCGAGCTCGGCTGGAAGATCATTCTTACGAAGCGGCGGTAGGGACGTTTCAAGTTTTCTGCTTGGCGGCTTCGGCCGCGTATTCTTCTAGCTTGCGGTACAGAGTCTTTCGGTCCAGGCCCAGCCGCTGGGCCGCGCGCGTTTTGTTGCCGCCTTCCACTTCCAGCACGCGTTCGATGTACTCACGCTCCAGTTGGTCGAGGGTGAATCCCTGGGCGACGGCGGTCGCGAGGCGGTCATGACTCTTTCGCTCCTGCATCGCGGGCGGAAGGTCCGCGGGGGCAATGAGGTCGCTTTCGGCGAGTGCCACCGCGCGCTCGACCACGTTCTCGAGCTCGCGCACGTTGCCCGGCCAATGGTAGGCGAGCAGCATCTGCTTGGCGCTCTCAAGCCAGCCGCGCGCCGATTTTCGCGACCGCTCCGCCGAGCGAGCCAAGAAATGGTCGGCCAGCGGCAGGATGTCCTCTTGCCGACCGCGCAAGGGCGGCAACTGAATCTGGATCACGTTGAGACGGTAGTAGAGGTCCTCGCGGAATTGGCCCTCGCGGAGGCGACGTTCGAGATCGCGATTGGTCGCCGCCATGATGCGCACGTCAACGCGGACTGCGCGGTTCGCGCCGAGTGGGCGCACCTCGCCGTCTTGCAGAACCCGCAGGAGCTTGGGCTGCAAGGGCAGGGGAAGCTCGGCGATTTCATCGAGAAACAAGGTGCCGCCACTGGCTTCGACGAAGAGTCCCTGTCGGTCCACGTTCGCCGTTGAGTGCGCCCCCCGCGCATAGCCGAAAATCTCGCTTTCTAGGAGATTTTCAGGGATGGCAGCGCAATTGATCGCGACGAAGGGGTGCAGTTTGCGAAGGCTTCTCGCATGTAGCGCACGTGCAACCAGCTCTTTGCCAGTGCCCGATTCGCCTGTGATGAGGATGTTGGCGCTCGACGAGGAAAGCCGCCGGATAAGCGCGAAGACCTCCTGCATTGCGGACGAGCGGCCAATGATGTTATCCAGGTGATCGCGTCGGCTGACCTCTTCTCGCAGCCGGGTGACTTCGCTGCGCAGGCTGCGTTCGGCCAGCGCCTTGTCGATGCTGAGCAGCAGCTGATCGATCTTGAAGGGCTTGGTGATGTAGTCGTAGGCGCCCAACTTGACTGCTCGAATCGCCGTGTCGATCGAACCGAAGCCGGTCACGATGATCACGAAGGGCGACGGAGCCACCTCGCGGATTTCGCGCAGCAAGTCCAGTCCGTCGAGATCCGGCATCTTAACATCGGAGACCACCAAGTCGATCCCGCCTTGCTTCACGCGCTCGACCCCGGACCGTCCGCCGGGCGCGGTCTCGACCTTGAAGCCCTCGCTTTCGAGGTCCTCCTTGACCCACTCGCGCATGTCGGCGTCGTCATCGACGACGAGGATCTGGATGTGCGAACGGTCAGGCGCCGTCGTAGCCGTGGTATTGCTTTGGTCTGCGGGCGCCATGATGGTCTCGCGCCTGATCCTCGCCCAACCTGCGCCGCCTAGCAAGGCTGGGCTTTGGGGGCGATGGCGGGCGGCTAGTTCAACATGAGCGACTTCAGTCCACCGCTCGGGAAACGCGCGAGCAAGCTGGAGCGCAGCACGGTCTCGACCTTGCCACGGCCAAACTCGGGGTGCGAGATGATTTCCCCGACCTTGTAGCGCTCGCGCGCATCGAAAACACGGACCTTGGTTGCATCGGCCAGCTCACGCCCGAGGGCGCGCAGTTCCTCGGCCTTCTGCTCCGCCCGGCGCGCCGCTTCGGAGCCCTGCGCGGGTGACGAAGACGCAGATTCGGTCGATGGCTTGCTGCGTGCCGGGGTCGTGCGATAGCCGTGGCGGCCTCCGCAAGCCTGGCAAACCACCTGTTTTGGCGTGCCACTCACCATCGCTATGACGTGGTGGGTTGTGAGACCGTCGCAGGGGCCGCACCAGGCGTCGACTTCGCCGCCAACCCGGACTGCGGGTCCCAATGCGGAGGTCGCTCGGGCTTCGCTTCGCCAGGAAACGCCGGTGATCCTGCGTTTCTCGACCTCGGACGGGCCCGCGCTGGGCTGGTCCCCGGTGTGCTCGCTGGCGATGACGCCGATGCGGGGCAGGGTGGAGGCCAGCCTGCGCAGGTCGGTGACCCGGCGGCCAAGCTTGCGTTCGATGGCCTCTCGTTCATTTTCCGGACCCGTGGTGGACAGATCTCGGTACCGCTTGGAGAGTTGCTCGACGGCGAGATGGGCGGTCTTGACCAGGTCTCGGTCCTCGGCCCGTTCCTGGGCCGAATGGACCAGAAGGGCAACCTCGCGCATCTCATTGGTCAGTTGCTCTAACGAAGATGTCATGCTGCCGGGACTTACT
>PMLH01000576.1 GCA_003159055.1 Myxococcales bacterium | reverse complement strand
CGATGCGGGGCGTGCCGCGCGAGCGCTTCGACTGGGTGGTCTCCAATGCGGATCTGCACCAGACCTATGCGCGTTTCTACGCCGACCATCCTGCGTCGTCGGCACGCGTGACGAAGCTGGAACGCATGGATTGGTCGATGTCGCTGTTCGTGCTGTATTTCGGGACGCGACGGAAATACCCGGGGCTGGCCCATCACACGATTCTGTTCGGGCCGCGCTACCGCGAGCTGCTCGACGACATTTTCAAGGGCCAGGGGTTGCCCGAGGACTTTTCCCTTTACCTGCACGCGCCCACGGTGACCGACCCAAGCCTTGCCCCCACTGGCGGGGAGGCCTTCTACGTGCTCTCGCCGGTTCCGCACCTTGGCCACGACGGGGTCGACTGGGAAACCGGCAAGCACGCCTACGCCGACAAGATCCTGGCCCATCTGGAGCGAACGTTGCCGAATCTCCGACAAGACATCGTCACGCTGCGGATGTTCACCCCACTCGATTTCCAGAACACCTTGGGCACCTGGCAAGGAGCATCGTTCTCGGTGGCACCGCGGCTGATGCAAAGTGCATACTTCCGGCCGCACAACCGCGACGAGAAAATCACCGGCCTCTACATCGTCGGCGCTGGCACACACCCGGGCGCGGGCGTGCCGGGGGTGATCAACTCGGCCAAGGCGACGGCGCGTACCCTGCTGGCCGACGCCGAGAAGGCGAGGGTGACGTGAGCGCTTCCCGCGCATTGGCGCTGCCCACTGCGGAAGGCTGGCAGTCGAGCCTGGAAACCGCCTTACGCCAGGTCAGGACCCAAGCCCGCGCGATCCTCGGCAAGGGCTCCAAGAGCTTCGCGCTGGCGGGCATGCTGCTGGGCAAGCGCGCACGCGACGATGCGGCGGTGCTGTACGCATGGTGTCGGCAAGCCGACGACGTGATTGACGAAGCTGGACCGGGCGAGGCCGCGAGCGCGTTGCAAACGCTTCGCCGGAAGCTGGATGACCTGTTTGCCGGACGCGTGCGCGCGCCATTGGATATCGCGCTGTCGGAGCTCATCGCTCGTCGTCAGATTCCGAAAGACTATTTTCAAGCCCTGCTGGACGGATTCGCCATGGATGCGCGGGGCGCGCGCTACCGACTCTTGGCTGATCTGGATCTCTATGGATACCGGGTTGCTGGCGTGGTCGGGCTGATGATGTGTCACGTGCTGGGCGTTTGCGATGAACGTTGCCTGAAGGCCGCGGCACATTTGGGCATGGCCATGCAGCTCACCAACATCGCTCGCGACGTCGTCGAGGATTTTCGGCGTGATCGGCAATATCTGCCCACCATGCTGCTCTCCGCCGAGGAACTGGGCGATGCCATGCGTGCCGAGGCCCAGTCCCTGAGCCGTCGGCATGTGGCGGCCGCGGTTGAGGCTCTGCTTCGCCGTGCGGACCGCCTTTACGCGTCCGGCCTGTCCGGCCTGCGTGAGCTTGGCTGGCGCGATGCCCTTGCCATTGGTGCGGCGGCACGCATCTATCGCGGCATCGGTCGAGTTCTTGCTCGCCGAGGGTTCGACTCGCTGCGAGGCCGTGCGGTGGTTTCGTTGCCACGTAAATTGTGGGCCGCAGCGGAAGCCGCTGCGGTGCTGTTGCTACAGATTCCGCGACGCTTGCGCAGCAGGGCCGTCGCGAAAGTTCCCAACCTGCTGGTGAGGTTCGACGATGTTCAAACGTGAAACAAGTGCGGCAGTGGCAATCTCCTCCATCGAGGTCATGACGCCTCCACCGAGGCCCGGCTTCCTTGACGAGCTGGCGAGCTACTTTGGTCGCTTTCGGCTGTTCACTCGTCGGGACTGGGCTGTCTACATCGCCTGGGTCGGACTGATTTCGGGATTGGCCCTTGCCAGTGCGGCCTTTCTGGCCATCGGGCGCCATGCGGGGGCGGTCTTTCCCGCGCATGCCTACTTCATTCCCATCGGCGCCGCCGTGTTCGCGCTGGCCATCGCAGTGGATACCATCGGGCACCGCACGGTTTACAAGCAATACCTGCGTGGCGGGGAGGGACTGGTCCACCACATCATCATCGTCTGCGGCGTCGCCAGTTGCGTGCTTCTGTGCGCGGCCTATCCCACGCCGAGCAATCTGCAGATTCCGGCACTCATTCTCACCGCGCTGTCTTTCATGTACAGCTTCGTCGACGAGATCATGCATTGGCGGCGCTACCTTTCGTCGAGGTCGGACCTGGTGGAGATGTGGAGTCACGTCCTCATCCTGATCGGGCACGGAACCATGATGCTGGGCTGGTGGCTGTGGTACCGCGGCGGCTACCAGGGCGTGGCGGTGACCTTGGCGGCCCTGACCGGCGAGTAGCGTAAATGTTTCGCCGCAAGCGTATCTTGTTCGTTTCGGAATCGGTGACGCTTGCGCAGATCGTTCGGCTGGCCACCCTGGCCCGCGCTCTCGATCCGGATCGCTACGACATTCACTTTGCCGCGACCCATTTTCCCGGCCATGTGGACTTTCCCCCTCAGCGCTGGCCGCTGTGGGGAATCCCCGCTGAAGTCGCGCAGGCTCGATTGTCGGCAGGAAAGCGCTTGTACACACCCCGTGTCCTGCGACAGTACGTGAAATCCGATGTGGACCTGATCGAGGCGGTGCGGCCGGATCTCATCGTAGGTGACCTTCGCTGGTCATTGGCCGTCAGCGCGCCCATGCGCCAGGTCCCGCTGGCGGCGCTGATCAATGCCTACTGGAGCCCCTACGCCAAGCGGGACGGCTTTCCGGTGCCCGATCATCCCGCGGTGCGATGGCTGGGTGAACGTGTCGCGACCAAGTACTTCCCGAAAGCCTTGCCTTGGGTATTTCGCTACTTCGCGGCGCCGGTCAATCGCGAGCGGCGCCGCGCTGGGCTGGCGCCGCTTGGGAATCTTCTCGACGTGCTGAGCTTCGGCGATTTCACGCTGTATGCGGATCCGCCCGAGCTGGTCGACATGCACGAGCTGCCTGTGCATCACCATTTCCTCGGCGCCATCGCCTGGTCAGCCAAGGGAACCCCGCCCGAGGCCTGGGGGCGACGGACGGACCGCCCGCCAGTATACGTGACGATGGGGTCGTCAGGCGCCGAACGCTGCGCTCCCGTGATCCTGCGCGCCCTCTCGCGCTTGTCGGTGGACGTGTTGCTTGCCAGCGCCGGCCGTTCGATTCCCGACTGCCTGCCCGACAACGTCCACGAGGTTTCCTTCGTCGATGGCCAGGCTGCTTGCGCCCGCGCCCGGCTGGTTATCCACAATGGCGGTAGCTCGACCGGGTATCAAGCCCTGCAGGCTGGCAGGCCCGTGCTCGGCATTCCGAGCAATCTCGATCAGTACCTGGCCAGCGATCGGATCTGCGCACAGGGTGCCGGCCTGATGTTGCGGTCCGGCTCTCTGTCCGAAGACCAGGTGATTACAGCCGTGCAGCGCTTGTTGACCGACGTCGGCTTTCGTGGAAGCGCGGAGCGGTTGAGGCAGATCTTTCTTCGCCACGACGCCGGCGAGAATTTCCGGCGCTTCGTCGCACAGACGGCGTAGCTCGACCAACACGAAAGTGTCCCACGGGCGCGCCGAGCGAACGCCGTGACAGCCATCGGATCGCAGCCGGCAGAGCGGTTGAGTGCATGGCCTGCCGCATGGTACTGTCGGTCGAGGGAAATGGGAGCTGGTGACGCCAGCACCTTTCTGGTTGCCACCTGAAGCGCCCGGGAGACCACCAAGCATGCAACGAAATTGCCGATCTCTGATCTCCGTCCTCGCCACCTTCACCATGACCTGCGCAGCCCACCAGCAGGCCGGGGCGCCCAGCAGCAACGAGGGGAGCCGGAGCGATGATCAGCCTATGTCCCTCCTGAGCCAACCCCGAGTCGCGTCGGAATCGGCACCGGCGGAGGCAGAATCGGAGGAATCGTACAAGGATCCCACCATCGTCACCGACGACTCCACGTCGACACCGGACGGCGTGAAGGACCTGGCAAAGTCATCGCGCGGGCGGGGCTCATCGTACGAAAGGCCCACGCCAGCCCAAGAGGACCCCAGCGACCGCATCCGCATCCCGCCACTGGCCCTGCCCGATCCTTCCCCGACGAGAGTGGCCCGAAGACCGCCGGCAGCCCCCAAGGCAGCGCCAGCCACCGCACCCGCACCGGGCGAAAAGGCCGCCACTGGCACCGGTGGCAAGTGGATCGACGACACGTCTGCGGCCACGGCAGATCTGCGCGAGTCCGTCCCGGCCTTGAAGGCGGGCCGGCACGACGATAACAAGGAGTACAACCGCTTCCTGGCGTTTCTGGCCCAGCACCGGCGCCTCGCCGTGTACTCGACCGATATCAGCGAGCGCCTGCTGGTTCGGGCGTTGGACCGTCAGGGGCATAGCCTGCCGAACTGCCAGGTGACGGTGCAATCGACGTCGGACCCCAAACAAGCACGTGCCCTGGCGCAGCTGACGACCTATGCGGACGGCAGTACCCAGTTCTTTCCCGCCGCCGTCAGCGGCCCGAACGACGGCAGCTTCGCCGTGGAAGTACGATGTGGCGGCGCGGTTCGCAGCACCAAGCTCGCGCGCAGCGGCCGGCGCGACAACCCGATTCGCTTCGATGTCGCGCGCCAGGTACCGACGCAGGTGCCGGTGGATGTGGCCATCGTGCTGGACACCACCGGAAGCATGCAGGGGCAGATCGACCGGCTCAAGGAGACGCTCGATGCGATTCACTACCAGCTCACCTCGTTGCCCACCCATCCGGACATTCGCTTTGGCATGGTCGCCTACCGTGACCAAGGGGACGTGTACGTGACCCGGGTCACCCCATTCACCTCCAACGTCGAGTCCTATCAGTCCGTGCTGCGAGACCTGCGCGCCGACGGAGGTGGAGACACGCCCGAGGATCTGCAAAGTGGGCTCGATGCGGCCATGCACCGCCTCGACTGGCGACCGGAGGCCCTGCGGCTCGGCTTCATCATCACCGATGCCCCGCCACACACGGACTATGGCCAGACCTACAACTACCTCGAGGCGATGAAGGAGTCGCTCAGGCGTGGCATCAAGTGGGTGACGGTCGGTGCCGGCGGACTGCGCATCGACGGCGAGGTCATCTATCGACAGATTGCCCAGTACACCATGGGCGAGTACGTGTTCCTCACCCAGGGCGGCGGCGGCGACAGTGACGGCGGCGGCGGCGGCGAGGCCAGCCACCACGTGGGGGGCAACTACAGCACTGAGAACCTGGACCAAGCCATCGTGCGCATCGTGCGCCGCGAGCTGAGTTACCTGACAGCCACTCCCAAGGACTTCGACACGACCATCCTGGCCACCGGCACCCCGTCTACACCCCGCGACGAGATCCTGGCGCCCGCAGTGGCCGAGGCGGTTCGCCAGCTGGCCGACTACAGCGCACTGAAACTGGCCGGCAAGACCCCGGTTGCGATTGCACCGGTCAGCTCCGCGGATGCGACGCACAAGTCGACCGCCGAGTACTTGACCGACCAGTTGACTCTCTCGGCCAGCCGCAACGAGTTTTTCAGGGTCGTCGAGCGCGACCTGACGGCCGTGACCCAGGAGATGAAGCTGCAGCTCTCGAACCTGTTCGACTCGTCGGCGGGCGTGCCGATCGGCAAGATGGTGGGGGCGGAGGTCCTCATTGTGAGCAAGATCGTGGCCAAGGCCGGCGAGGGGGAGCTGTTCGCCAAGCTGATCCGGGTCGCGACCGGCGAAGTGCTGTCGGTGGCCAAGGTTCGGGTCACGGGCGGGGCGGGCTTCGCGGACTCGGGTCGATAGCGTTCGAGCGACGCCTTACTGGACGCCACGGGGTACAATGACCGCGCGGTTGCACGGGTTCCGCAATCGAGGTCCAACTCTACGATGCCGCTGTCTTCTCCTGTCGCGAAGCTTCTGAAGCGAAGGCGCTCGAAGTTCCCCTTCGGCGTGATTGGTGTAAGCCTGGTCGTGCTTGTGGGTGGGGGGCTGGCTCTTCTCTACGGCGGGAGCTTCAGGTGGTCATTTCCGTGGCTTTCCCCGACCCAAGGATCGGCCAACGGTTCGGGACCGGACGACGTCGGTCCCGTCGTACACCTAGACCCCTTCTTGGTCACGGAGTGGGAGGACGATCGGCAACGCCTGGTCACCATCACCTTCGAATTGGAGGTTGCCGACAGCGAAGGCCGCGACGCGGTGAAATCCCGTACCTCGGTCATCCGCTCGGCGATCTTGTCGCTCTTGGCGGATACGCAGCTCGGCGCCGTCGGCGACCCCGCGGACTTCGAGCGGTTGAAGGCGAAGGTGCAAAGCCGCCTGCAACCCTTGCTTCCGGAGCACCCCATTCGCAGGGTCCTGATTACCGACTTTCTGACTCTGTGACAACCGCTGATGACGTGCGGGCGCGGCATTGCCAGGGAGGCTCACGCGCAGTAACGCCGGACAATATCCGCCATGTCCGCCGCTCCCGGGTCGAGCTAGTATGCGGGCGCCACATTGAACGGGCGGAGAGTCATGGAAGAAGCCGAAATTGGAGAAGTCGGAGTAGACAAGC
>PMLH01000202.1 GCA_003159055.1 Myxococcales bacterium | reverse complement strand
CGAAGTCGCTCTGGGCCGCGAGAAAGGTCGCGGCAAGAGCGAGCAGTGCCAAAGAGGCGAGGATTCGCGGGCCGCGCGGCAAGGGGGGGTTGTTCACGATGGGGGCCCTAGATGATACGGGGCGCCTCTTCGAGTCAAGCGCGTGTTACGGCAAGCCCGCCGATAGCCCGGCCGCGCTGTCTAGCCAGGAACGCCGATTTGTGTCACGCTGATTCCATGCCCGTGACCCCACAAGAGGCCGCCGCGACCCTTCGGCAGCGTAGCGCCGACGCGCGCTTGGCGGCCGAGAGGCGCGCCGCGAACCTGCGCGATCGGGCAGTGGCGCTGGTGCGTGGGCAGCTCCCCGCTGGCGGCAGAGCCTGGTTGATTGGCTCGCTGGTCTGGGGCGGATTCGGCGTGCGCAGTGATGTCGACCTCGTGCTCGCGCAAGTGGATGGGCAAACCGCGACCTCGATCGAGGTCGCCTTGTGCACGGCCCTTGGCCTCGAAGTAGACCTACTCAGGTTCGAGTCATTGCCGGCGCCGTTCCGCGAGCGTGTCGAACGCGAAGGCTTGGCGATCCATGGTGGCTGAACCTGAATCCGTCGTTCGCCTGACTCGCCTACAGGCTGAGTTGACAACGGACTGCGCGGCTATGAAGGCTCGCGCAGCCGAGGTAGCGCAACTGAATGATCGCTGGGACAAGGCTGACGGCCTGGGGCGCCCGGAGCTGGTTCTGTTGGCGGTCAACCTGCACGGTTGGTACACGGCCTTCGAGACTGCGCTGGAGCGGGTTGCGCGGTTGCTCGACCAGTCGATTCCGGAAGGAAGCTCCTGGCACATCGATCTGCTCGCGCAGATGAAACTGGACATTCCGGGTGTGCGCCCGGCTGTGATTCCCGAAGGTGCGATGCAAGCGCTGCACAACCTGAGAAAGTTCCGCCACTTCTTCCGCAACGCCTACGTGCTGGATCTGGACCCAGTACAAGTCAAGCAGCGAGCCGCCGACCTTCTGCAGGCCGACCCACCGCTCGCCACCGCGATGGCCAATCTGCAAGCCCACATCGGCGCCACGTTGGCCGAGCTCGCGCTGATGATCCCCCGCCGATGATCGCCCGTCGTCGCTACGGCAAGCCCTCGGCGCGTTTCTGGAAGTGCGCCAACAGCTCTTTGCGGCGGCCGCGATCCGGGAACGAACGCTGGCAGCGGTCGAGGGTTGCCTCGGCTGCCGTGATGCCATCGCTGTGAGCCTGGGCGTTGGCCAGATATTCGCACGCCATGCGTAGATTCGGCATGAGGTCCAGTGCGCGCTGGAAGTGTTTCCCCGCGTCAGACCAGTCTTTGCTACCCGAAGCGCGGCCTCCCAGCGCGAGCTCTCGCCACGCGGAGTCCGGCGACGGCAGGAGGGGATCCGGCCTTGCCAGATCGGCGCGGATGAGGAGGACGGCGATGTGGTCGGCGTGCAGAACACGCCAGTCCTTCGTCGCGAGAAGGCCGTCAATCTGCTTGCGACGCTGGTTGGGCCACAGAAAATAGTCCGCCCCGGATTGGTCGACGATCTTCTCCCATCCCTGCGCCAGGTTGTGGACGCGCGAATAGCGCCGGTAGATCTGATCGTCGAACACGGTGTCCGCGCGGCCGTCGATGAAGACCTGTAGCCGGCCGTCGGTGCGCAGATCGAGGTAGCCACCCCATTCGTAGTACGCGAAGACCTTGCCGCCGAGCTGGTTGGCTTCCGCAACGTTGGTCGCCTCGACGGGGAAGCTGTCTTGGCTGGTGAGATACAGGAACGCGCGGCTGGAAAGCGGGTAGGGCCAAAGCCAAACCGCGCCAAGCACCGTCGCCAAGCCGGGCAGCAGGAACCGCAGAAAACGTTTCCGTGACCCCTGCGGGAACCGCCGTGCGACGAGCTCCTCGATGCGCTCGATGCCAAGGGCAAGCACGGGCGCCAAGATCAGGCTCTGCGCGATGCCGAACAGGGGAATGAAGCGGCGGCTCTTGAGTGACATCGCCAGGGTCAAGAGCGCGAGCGCAAGGCTGGTGTAGGTGAGGCGCGCGCTCTTGCGATGAAGGCGAGCGACGAAGGCCAGCGCCGACGACACCAGAAACACGCCGATGGCCGGATAGTAGAGCGCATCGCGGATGCCGCCCTCCTCCCACAGCGGCTTCCATTCGCCAATTCGCAAGTAGGCCGACTTGGGATTGGTCGCGTAGTGAAGTGAAAAGACGTAGGCGTCCGGGCCGTTCGGATTGAGCAGACACACCACCAGGCAACCCAGCCACAGCGGAAGGTCGTTCTTCTTTGCCTCACCGAAAAGGCGCGCGATGGCGAAGATCGTGGTCAGCACCAAGAGCCCGAAGAAGAAGCCTCCGTGCAGATTCATCCAGAAAAAGAAACCGATGGGCAGAAGCCAGCGATAGCGCGACGGCAGCAGTGCCACGCGCAAGAGCACCGCGAACCCAAGCAGCGAATAGAGCTGTGGCCTGACGTCGAAGAACGGCGCCCCGACAGCGATGGCGGCCAGCGCTGCCAGATAGCCCGCCAGCGAGCTGCCAGCGACCTTTCGCAGCGCGAGGAACAGCAACACGAAGGCGGACACCAGCACCGACCATTTCCACCACACGAGCGTTTCCATGCCGAGCCAGCGCGACCAGCCGTGGAAGATGACGTCCGACAGCCATTCGTGGCTGATCCAGGGCTGCCCGTGCTGCGTGAATGACCATGGATCCTTGAAGTTCAGCGTTCGGTTCTGCCAAATCCAGCGACCCGAGGCGAGGTGCCACCACAGGTCCGAGCCTTTCATGGTTGTGAAGCCGAACGACCAGAAGGTCAGCAGCGCAGCCGCGAGCCAAAGCAAGAATGCTGGTCTCGCGTCGGGCGCAGGGGGCGCGGCTGCGGGGCTCTTCGGCTGGGGAGGGCGTGCCTCCTTGTGCGAGCGGTCCTTGGGCACGCAGCAACTCTATCACCCATCGCTGGTCGAGGTTGTCTGTACGTCAGCAAACGGCCCGCTTGCGTGAGCAATAATTCCGCCGCTGCGCTGCGGGAACGTTGACCGGATCCGTTGGCCCGGAGAATACTCACCCCATGCAGATTGTCTCGTCGCCGGCGTTTCGGCGCTGGCCGATGCTTGCCCTGCTTCTGCTCGCGGGTGGTTGTGGCAGTCAGAGCAACTCTCCGTCGACCGGCGCGGGGGGCACGTCCGCGACCGGCGGTGGCGTCAGCAGCGGAGGTGCGACCAGCGTCGGTGTTTCACCGGGGACCGGCGGCACGCTCAGCATGGGCGGAATACCAGGAGCTGGAGGAATCGCCAGTTCGGGCGGCGCGACCAGCGTCGGCACGGTCACGGCCACGGGTGGCTCCGCCGGTGGGCCAGGCACGGGTGGAACGACCACGCTGCCTGGGACGGGCGGGGTCGCTGGCCGCGGCGGCGCATCGAGCACCGGCGGCATCGGCACCGGCGGTGTCACTTCCGGCGGTGCAACCGGTGCTGGCGGAACGGGCTCGGGTGGCGCGACAGCGGCCGGAACGGAAGGCGGCAGCGGAGCTTCAGGCGCCGGCGGCGCCAGCGGCGGGGCCCGCCGTGGCGGCGCTTGCCAGGCAGGTGTGCCGTACCCGGCACCTGTTCTGACTGGCACGCCGAAGCTCCTTTACCGGCCGTCGGGGACTGTCGACAGCGGCACGTATGAAGGGCCGGTTTGGGTCGCCACCAATTCTGTTCTCCTGCTCTCCGACATCTCTTTCACGGGCTCGATCAATCCGTCGCAGATGCTGAAGCTGACGCCGCCATCGACGGTCAGCA
This sequence comes from Myxococcales bacterium, assembly GCA_003159055.1. The sequence goes on along the minus strand of PMLH01000202.1, from coordinate 2,325 downwards.
CCTACCTGGCCGATGCTGGAGTCAACGGAATGGCGGTCGGCGGCAGCGGTGTCGTCTTTGCGTGCTCGCACAAGGTTCAGGGCATCGTGAAGCTGGACTTTGGCACTGCCACGCTCACCACGGTGGTCGACAACGTGGGCGGCAAGAAATTCAACTCGCCCAACGATTTGGTGCTGCGATCTGACGGGACCATCTACTTTACCGATCCCGACTTCCAAATCGGCAATCGGACGTCGGCGACCGGAAAAAAAGGCATCTATCGCGTCAGTCCGAGTGGAGCCGCGTCGCTGGTGGACGATACCTTCGCCGAGCCGAATGGTATCACGCTGTCGCCCGACGAAACCGTGCTGTATGTGGCCGACTACAACGGCAACGCTGTTCGCACCTTCAGCGTCGCGGCCGACGGCAGCACGAGCGGGCGCGAGGATTTTGCCACGGTTTCGTCCCCGGATGGCTTTGCGATGGACTGCCTTGGCAACCTCTACGTCGCATCGGGAACCCCGGGCATCATCCAGGTGTTCGCCCCGTCAGGCAGCAAGCTGGGCAGCGTCACGGTGGCATCCAGCTTGAGCAACATGGCGTTCGGCGGCGCGGATGGCAAGACCCTGTACATCACCGCTGGTAAGGCGCTCTACAGCCTGGAGATGAACCTGCCCGGCTACTACGACTGACCCCAGCGCAAAGCCTGCTGTCTTCTGGGATGTGCCAACACAAAAGAGGAGTGCTAAGGTATGAGATAACCGTGGCGCTCTGGCGCGAGGTCAGGGGGCAAACCACCGTCCAGGGCAGCAAGGAGCACGATGACGATCGAAGAGGCAATCAAGACCGGCATCCAGTTCGAAAAGAGGGTTTACGCAACCTACCTGGAGGCGGCACGAGGGGCGAGCGACGCAACCGCCAAGCGGGTCTTCGCCACGCTCGCCGAGGAGGAAATGGGGCACGTCACCTATCTGGAAAGCCGGCTGGGGGAGTGGCAGCGGAGCGCGCACCTGTCAGCGGAGAAGCTGCAGACCGTGCTGCCATCCGCGGAGAGGGTCAGGGCTGCGCTTGAGCGCTTGCATTCTCAGGTCGCACAGCGGAAGGGCGACCACGAATCCGAGCTGGACTCGCTTCGCCAGGCGCTGGTTGCCGAGGAAGAGACCTCCAGTTTCTACCGCCGCATGGTCAGCGAGCTGCCGGCCGACGGGCAGGAGCTGTTCGCACGATTCCTCGACATCGAAGACGGGCACGCCGCCCTCGTTGCGGCCGAGATCGACAACGTGAATCGGATGGGTTTCTGGTTCGATCTGAAGGAGTTCGACCTGGAAGCAGGCTAGGCTATCCCGGCCCGACCATGGTCTCGGGCTTGACCCAGGCGTCGAACTGCTCGGCCGTCACCAGGCCGAGCTCCAGCGCGGAGGCCCGCAAGGTCAGGCCCTTGGCGTGGGCATGCTTGGCGATCTTGGCGGCCTTGTCGTAGCCGATGTACGGATTGAGGGCCGTGACGAGCATCAGCGAGTTGTCCAGGTTGTGTCGGATGCGCTCGCGATTCGGTTCAATGCCGACCACACAATGCTCGCGGAAGCTGTCGCAACCGTCGCCGAGCAGGCGAACGCTGTGCAGGAAATTGTGAGCGATGAGCGGCTTGAAGACGTTGAGCTCGAAGTTGCCGGACATGCCGCCGATGTTGATGGCCACGTCGTTGCCCATCACCTGCGCCGCCAGCATGGTCACCGCTTCGCATTGGGTGGGGTTCACCTTGCCGGGCATGATCGAGCTGCCCGGCTCGTTTTCGGGGATGGTGATTTCACCGATACCACAGCGCGGTCCCGACGCCAGCCAGCGCACGTCGTTGGCGATCTTGTTGAGGGACGCCGCGACCGTCTTCAGCGCGCCGTGGGCGTGCACGATGGCGTCGTTGGCCGCCAGCGCTTCGAACTTGTTGGGCGCAGTCACGAACGGCTGCCCTGTCAGCTCGGCCAATTTTCTGGCCACGCGCTCGGCGTATTCCGGATGTGCATTGAGTCCGGTGCCGACCGCGGTCCCGCCCAGCGCCAATTCGCACAGGTGGGGCAGGGCCGCTTCGACATGGCTGATGCCAAGCTCGATCTGGGTTTGGTAGCCGGAGAATTCCTGGCCAAGCGTGATCGGCACCGCATCTTGCAGGTGCGTGCGCCCGAGTTTCACGATGCTGCAAAAGGCATGGCTCTTGTGTGCCAGCGCCTCGCTCAGGCGAAGCAGGCTGGGGACAAGCCGCGTGGACAGCTCGGCGACGGCAGCCACGCTCATCGCGGTTGGGAAGACATCGTTCGACGACTGGCCGCGGTTGACGTCGTCGTTGGGGTG
>PMLH01000159.1 GCA_003159055.1 Myxococcales bacterium | reverse complement strand
CTTCGCCGCGCCCTTCACCGTTGGACCAGGGCCTCCTGAAGTCCAGAGGGACGTTTCCGTCGTCGAGGATGCTCAGACGGTCGTTGGCGAGCGGCGGGCGCCTAGAGAATGTTGATGGAAATGCGCACGCCGGGATGAAAGCGGTTGTACATGTAGTAGCCGTCATCGTTGTACTCGACATAGACATCGTCGGAGTAGCCCCAACCTATCGGCCAAGGATCGATGAAGCCGAATGCGTAGCCGCCATACCGAAAGCGCCGGTGGTCGTAGTCACGTCGATTGACGTGGAAGCTGTGCTCGCGGCCAAATCTGCCAGCATAGTGGTTGTTGGAAATGCGACTGCCTTGGTAGTAGCCGCCTCTTCCACCCGCCGGAGGGGAGTGCTGCGCGCGCGCATGGCTCTGCCAGGCGGTACCCTGCCGTGCTGGACCGCTTGGGGGCACCTGTCTCTGCGGTGCAGGAATGGCCCGCTGCACTGGCTGTGGAGGAGGCGGGATGGCCCTCCCGGGCTGTTGCCGTGACGCTGGTTGGACCTGGCGTTGCTGCTGCTGTACAGGCCTAGACTGTTGTTGCATTGGCCTGGCCTGCTGCTGCGCCGGTCGTGGTGCCTGTGAATGCCCGCCTGGACCACGCCCTTGCTGCGCCTGGGCGGAAGCCGCGAGTCCGGGAAGGATAAGAAACACTGCGTGTACAAATCTCATGGCGTTCACCTCGATATCCACACCCTGCTAGAGCAGCAATCGCACCAGTTGGAACGTGCAAGCATGTTCAGAGACTTGCATCCAAAGACAGTCGTAGTGATGGGTCGACTCGACCAATATGATGTGGCATCCGCCCTCGGTATCGCCGCCGCGTAGCCATCGGTCACCGACGGGCGGGCGGAACGGCGGGCAATCCTGGCTCGAAAAGTGCTGTAGACGCGTGCGGAGATGATGAAGCTCGACAATGCTCGGTACCGCAAGGCACTGCGCCATCTGTCTCTGCCACGCCCAACCCATGCGGAGGAAGAATGCAACCAAGACACCCAGGGAAGCCAGTCCAGGTACGCGATCGCGAAGACATCTGGAGGCGGCGGTTATGAGACGTTTCGCCGCCTTCACATTCGCCGCCCTGGCGATACTCTCCGTAGACGCCACCCGTTCTCAAGCAACCGAGGTTGGGACGACACGAAATTTCGGGTTGGGCTTCCAAATCGGTGAGCCAACCGCTATCACAGCCAAGGTCTTTGTCGGCGGTGCACACGCCTTCGACTTCGGGCTCGGGTTCGGCGGCTGGGGCTACGACTGGTGCCGGGATAGCAACGGCCACACCTACCGTTGCGGCAACGTCAATCATAATTTCAGCTTCCACATGGACTACCTGTACGAAGAGAAAATCGTCAACAGGGCGGTCCGCCTCGACTGGTATGTGGGTTTCGGCGGCCGGCTGATCACGGCGGCCTACGGCTCAAACGAGCTCGGCCATGATGTCGTGCTCCTGGCCCGTGTTCCGCTGGGCCTCGCTCTCACGTTCCGCCGCCCAGACTTCCTTGAAGCCTACCTCGAAGTTGCTCCCGCTCTCGTGGTCATTCCGCCACTCGACTTCACTATCGACGTTGGCCTGGGCGCGCGTGCCTATTTCTAGTTTGGAGTCACTCATGAAGAGAGCATTGATTCTCGCGCTGCTGGCCGTGATTGGACCGACTGGATGCTTCTGGGGAGAGCGCGGCATCAGACGCGACGAGGGCCACTATCGACGCGACGAACGGCGAGAACACGATGAGGGCCGGCGTCATGAAGGTGACCGCGGTCGGGAGTCTGACCATCGAGAAAGTCGTTGACCAATCGGAGCTACATCTTTTCGACGGCCTCGCCCGATGCTCCTGCATCACACGGTAAGGCTCAGTCTTCTCGGGTTGCCACCGCAGGCCTCAGAAGATCAGACGCGGCGCAGTTGCTTGAGTTGCTCGTTTGCCCATCCCTGCAAGTCCACCTTGGGTAGACCCGCTTTGGTGCTCGCAAGCTCAAGAGCAAAGATCTCGCGCCGCCAGGTCGGCGCGCTGGTCAGCGCCGCCTGCAGCGTCTCGGGACTGCGCGGCTGTCCGTAGAGATAGCGCATCCCGGGCCTGAAACGGCCGCGCGCTTTGCTCCACCAGTCTCTCAAGCTCTCGACCACGGGTTCGGGAAGCGCGTCCTCGGTCCGCACCTCGGGAGGTGGATCGTCGAGGCCAACCTCTTCCTGGTCGGGGCCGTGGGTCTCGCCGGGCTTGCGCAAGGAGCCTTCCACCACCACGCCGGTGATGGCAGACAGGGCCTCGCCCGCGACCTGCCCGGCTTTTTCCAGAGCCTCGATGAGCACTTCGGCGGAGTCGACGTCGCCAGCGAACCCCAGCGCCCACAGCGCGTTCACCGCAACCTCGGGATCCGCCACTTTGGTACGCACCAAGGCGCGGTCGTTCGGGTCGGGACTGCTGGCCAGAATTCCGAGCGGAAAGCGGCAAGCGTTTCCCTTGGCATCGGCCGCAGCTCGGCAGACATCCCACGCGATCTTGAGGCCAAGCGTGAGTCCGGCGCTGATGGCTTCGCGCCAACCCCGAGGATCCTCGATCTGCATGGCAATCTGGACGTGGTCCTTGAACGCCTCATCGCGCAGGATGCGAACCGCCCGCAGCGCCGCCGAAACCAAGGCCTGCTTCCCGCTGCGCAGGGCCGCGGGAATTCGCTCGCGCACCCAGTCCGGTTCGCGCAGCGTGAAGAGATCGAGGGTGAGAGCGCGCAGAGCTGGATTTCCGGCCTCCCACAGTGGAAGGAATCGGCTGAGGTCGGCCCGTGGGCTCCGAAGCAGAGCACGTCCCATCGCCGCGACCGCCGCAGGCTCCGCCGCCGCCAGCGCTTCGACCACGTTGTCCTGGTGATCGGCGTCCTCGGCCTGGACCAACACCCAAGTCGCCGACGCCAGCTGGCCGGGATCGTCGCTGCCGAGAGAAGGGATGAGCAGATTCTCGGCCACCGGCGCCCCGCCCAGCACCAGACCGTCGAGGTGCGCAAGCAGCCGCTCTTCAGGACCCGCGGCCACATCGGCGATGGAATACACCGCGGAATCCAGCGATGCTTCCCATTCGCTCCACAACCAAGCCGCCTCGTCGAGGTGTTCTTGGTAGATGTCCCATAGAATTGAACGCGTGAGGGGGGAAGGCATGTCAGTTGATCTTTACGCTACCGCCTCGAATGCGATTTAGGCCCTTGGCTGTGGTTTCGACGTAGGCGCCGCGCAACACCACCTTGCCGTCGCGACGGAGGGTGATGCTGGCCTCGCCACAGCGGAGCACGACTTCCTGCTCGGCTTCCAGCACCACGCGCTTGCCATCGAGGCGCGCTTCAACCGGGCAGGCCGGCGTCGCGGCAGCAGCCGGCGCACGCAAGAGCGAGCCGAGAAGGACGGCGCCCGGATCCGGTGCAATCACCCCGACCACAATCGGTCGCTCGGGATCCTGATTCTCGAACAGCAACACCACCGGCCTTCGGGTCGCCACCGCATCCTGGAGGGTTTGCTCGTCGAGCGAAATCACCGAACGCGCCTGGATGGGCCGCCCGCTGACGTTGCCTTCAAAATTGACGAGCAGTGCCCCCGGCCTGCTACCTGAGGCGAGACTGCCCACGCGAACCGGCATCGCAGCCGGTGAGATGACGACGGAAGTGGGTTTGGCGGGTCCGGTTTTCGCTCGCATGGTTGGTCCGTGGTCGTGCGCTGCCAAGCCTAGAGCACTTGGAAGCAATGTCCATAGTCCGCTTTTGCGGCGACGATGTTGCGTACAAGGAGTTTAGAATGTCTGCGCACAATGCACCGCTCTTGACTTGGGCATCTGTGGCTACCTAGGGTAACCTTTGCGGCGATGCAAAGCGGTCTGGGTTTGTTGCTGTTTTTGTTGTCGGTCGCACCGGAAAGACCGCCGGAGTGCGATGGCATCGAGGATGTGCGGGGCCGCGCCGAGTGCCTGCACACCGCCAAGGGGCAGGATGTGGCGGGCAAGCTTTTCCGGCTCGCGGTCTTTAGCCTCCAGGGCAAGGCGTTCGTTGATGCCTTTGTCAACGCCGATTTCCTCTACGTGGCCGAGGAGGCCGGCGAGGCCGCCCGCGGCGGCGGGCCGGAATCGATCATTCGGTTAGCGACGGCCAAGGATCCCGATTCGGTGGTCTTTGCCGCACGGGCCATCACCGCTTACCTCGGTGCGGTCGAGCACGGCTATTCGCACACGCTGCGTTTTCAGAACCGAGGCGACAAGGACCAATTCGCCGTCGCCCGAAACAAGCTCAGCGCCCCATGCAAACGCCTCGCGAAGCATCCCCTCCCGTTCGTTCGGGAGGAAGCCCGCCGTTGCCTCGATACCATCACCCCAAAGCCGGCCATCCCGGACCAGGTGGATTTCAAAGGAATTGGTCCCCCAGGCGGGGGAGCTCCGCTGAGAGCCGTCCCTCCTCGCTAGTCGCCCAGTGGCTCAGTATCGCACTAGGCCAAAAGACGATGGTCGTGCTAGTGTACGCAACTTGTTCGATCGATCTACCGGCAGAGCCGATGCGCAGAAAGCGGCCCGTCTTCGATTGCGGCGCCGTTGCGCAACGCTGCCCTAGTTTGCGTGCACCCCCATGGCGACTTCAAGCGAAACCGAGCTCGTGCCCTTCACTGAGCACCACGTGCAAACCGGAGAGACGCTGGCGAGCATTGCGGAGAAGTACGGGCTGACCTGGCAGGACCTCGCCCAGTTCAACTTCGGAACCAGCGTTCCCGACAAGGTCAACCGCTGCCTCCACGAGTACATCGGGTGCACCCAAAGGGCGAAGGATGGGAAGACCTACCTGCTTAGCGACGAGGACGTACCCGGGATTCTTTACGTTCCGAAGGCCCTCGACCCGCTCACGCTGGCCGCGGGCAAGCGCCATCGCATCCAGGTGAAGCGCCCGCGCCTCTTCTCACGCGTGGAGGTGCAGACGGTGGACGAGTTTGGCCACCGAGTGGGCGACGTGGACCTAATCCTCCGCTCGCCCGATGGCCTGCCGGACGCATCCCTGCACGCTGGCAAGGAGGGTTACGGCAAGCTGGACAAGATCCGGGCCGGCCGGTACCAGATCCTGCTGGCCAGTGGCGACCCGACGTACATGTTCGACGCCACCCAATCCGGCGCAGGCGGCGACGCGAACGACGATGCGAACGACGGTGCGGACAGGCTCGTCGAAGCGCAGATCGACACGCGCAACCACACGCGCGCCATCACACGCGTGGTGGTCGCGCAGGCCGCGAGCGAGCAAGAGCGTGGCCAGCGCCGACTGCTGAAACGGATCTACGAGCGCAAGGGACCTGCGACGTCCCTCGATGGCCGGGGCGAAGCGACCCGCGGCAAGACCCACCGCTCCGCCCGCTACTGCGTCGACAACCTGGCGCTGGCTGCCGGCTGGACCAGCAATCGCGACGACGTCGATCTGAAGGCGTTGGTGGGCTCCGTGCTGAGCGGGTTTCTGCAGGACTACCACCCCACCGCCCTCGCGCGCGGCTTTCACGTCCTGGTTCTGACGCCCACGGCGCGAACCCTTGTCGTGATGAGCTCGGACGGGATTCCCGAAGGCCGCTTCGAGCTGGCCGAGGGGGTGACCACGCGGGGATTGATAGGCGCCTACGCCGTCTTCGAGAACGTGAGCGGCACCACCTTCGTCGATATGGCATCGATGTCCAGCGTCGTGGGCGTGCCCGGGAAAGAGGATGGCATCGACATCGACAAGATCGTGTCGGATCCGCAGGGTCTGCGCAATACACTGCAGAAGCACGACGGCGAGGTCGAGATTCTCTACTACGCACCAACCTCGGGGCAACTGGGCGGCCTCGGGCTTCTGGGCGGAACCGGCCGACTGGAAAATTACGGGCACGACGACGAGGTGAATGCCTCCATTCACCAACGGAACCTGGCGGTCTGTGGCAACATCAAGCTCGCCTACGACGGGTACGTGAACGCCTACGTCAAGAGGGTTGAAGCGACCGGCAACGAGGACGAGCTGCGACGCTTGGGGCCGCCGCAATCCCCGTACGAGATGCCCACACCCGCGGGCGCCACTGACCAGCAGATGACCGAGATCTTCCAGGCCCTCAACACCAGCGAGTTTGAGGCGTGGGTCACCGTCGCGCACCAACTCGACCGCTTCGCCAATCGACTGTCCCAGGGATATCCCTTCCTGCGCATCAAGCCGAAGTACGTTGCGAAGCCGAAGACCATCAACAAGATCAAGAACTTCCTGCGTCCCGGTCTTCCTGACATCAGCGAGAAGTTCCCTGGCGAGGTCGAATTCGAGATGAACATCGACATCCAACTCGTGGACGGCCAGTTCCAGGTCGTCACGAAGGGCGATGTCGTGCTCAAGGGCAAGGTGAAGCTCGACGGCGTGGTCAACCAGGTTACGGGGTCGGGCGTGCCGGTCGAGGTGGCCTTCAAGCAGAGCAAAGGAAATCCCGACAAACAGACGCTGTCGGTCAAGCTTGGCAAGTTCCAGATCGACATGGACACCCTCGGGAAGACGAAGCTGAGTGTCGAGACGGGTGTGGGCACGCTCGACGGCGAAATGAATCCCACCACCGGCATGTTCGGCGTGGGGGTGACCCTCAAAGGCAAGGACCTGGCAACCAAGATGCGCGGGCAGAGCCCCTCTCTCAACAAGTGGGCAGATCGCATCGAGAATACCGAGGTGCAGGTTCAGGTCGGATTGGTGGGAACCCGGGAGGAGACCATCTTAGCGGTGGTCAGCAATGGCCCGGGATTCTTCCAACGCCGCAGTCTTGCGGAGTTGTTCGCCCCAGGTACCCAGTGGGTCGATTTGACGCTGGACGAGCACCAGAGGCTCGTCGATCTGGGGTGGTATGCCGCCGTCTGGGACGGCAAGTACCACGCCGAGTACAAAGAGAAGCTACCAGAGAGCGTGGGCAAGACCCGCGACGAGCTGTCCGATGTCGAGAAGGTCGCCATCGTGTGCCTCGGCTTCTACGCCTATGAGGACTATCACAAGCTCCTCAAGCAGTCCGTGAACGCATTCAGCGATTACGAGTACTGAACCACCGGCGGGCGCTCACGGCTTTCCGACTAACATCGACTTCGTGATTTGGTCGAGCTGCCAGGCCCCCTCGTTGCGCGTGAGCCGCAGGCCAAACGCGACGCCCTCACCCCGGTGAATGACGACCAGCCAGCCGTTGGCCGAAGCGGTGGCAGGCCCGAGGGTCCGGGGCAAGCGTTGCGCGCGACACCAGCTCTGCGGCGACAGCCAGGCCTCCTTTTCCGGTTCGGGCGGAGCCACCTGGAAGCGCCATGTCCCCGAGCAATCGCCGTCGGCCGCGCCAGCAGCAACAGCCCGAGCGCCGGAACAATGCCAAGCTTGCCGTGACGTCGCGTGGAGTGCGCAGCTGTCATGATGCCGCGAATCTACTTCGTGGGGCCGCGCAGTGCCTACCCGATTTGGGCGAGGCTGGCATAACATGGTCCGCCTTGGCAGCGCGGTCAGGCCTTCGCGTCGCTCTGCAAGAACGTGATTGTGCACTGGTCGGCAGGGCAGTCCTCGAGGTGGATACAGCCCGCCTCGTCGGTTTCGCCTTCCTTCACGACCCCGCCACCGAAGTCCGCCGCGAAGGCTTGCTTTGCCAAAGGCTGCCCCTGGTCATCGGTCAAGATGACATCGAGAACCTGCGCCGCGACCACCGCAGGAAGCGTGGGCAGCTCGGGAGGCGACGGGGGGTCATCGCCAAGGGCAGGGACAGGGACATCCTGTTCCGGGAGCGGCCCGTCGAGGAAGTCCTCCGCACTGCCCGCCGGGTCTTCTGGGATTGGCGCATCGTCGGAAACCTCGACACCGCACCCAACCGGGTCCAAAGAGAGCTCGCAAGTTCCTGGGTCGATGGGGTCGTAGCAGATCTCGTCCTCACCGGTGATCCCTGTCTCTTCCGAGCCATCGGTCAGTTTCAGGCTGAAATCTCCACCGGTGAGGGGGGTTCCCTCCTCGTCGACCAGCTCGACCCAAATCCAAGTCTTTTGCCCGGTCCCGGCACCGGGCTTGACCTCCCGCACCTCGGGCAAGCTCAACTTGCAGTTGCCCGGATCGATATCGTAGTCGCCCCAAATTTCTTCCTCGTCGAAGCGACCTTCCACCAGGGTTCCGTCGGGACGCTCGATGCGGTAGGGGCCGGTGTAGCGGTTGCCCAGCTCGTCCACCACCTCGATTTCGATCCATTCCGCCTTGCCGGCCAGCTTCTTGATCTGCGATGGCGTGAGCGCCGGTTCGAGGTTCGGCATACCGAGCGGCGAGATGTTGCGGCGGAGCAGAATCAGCCCGTCGGGGCGCAGCGGTGGACGCCAGTCGGGCGTCAGCTTGTCGCGAGCCTTGCCCAGCAGCTCGGCCAGCTGTGACGAACCGTCGCCCGATTGCTTGGCGAGCGAATCCAAGATACTCGCGGCGTCGCGGTGGGGGACGACCTCATAGCTGTCCCTATCGGGAAGCTTGGCCAAGTCTGCGTCGGCCACCAGTCTGTACTGCCGCCCGGCGTAGCTCAGGCGACGGTCCGTCCTGGTCTCGATCTTGCGTACCAGACGACGCTGTTCGACGGTCGAGTCGCTGGCAGGTCCGCCGTCGCCCTCGCGGAGCACCACCACATTGCAGGCGTTCAGCTCGTGGCGAAGCAGGGTGAGCAGTTGCGTGTCGTCGAGGCTAAAGATCGGAAAGCCCGAAGGTCGGCTGTGCAAGAGAAACTGGCGCAGCGCGATCATGCTGCCGCGATGGAACTGGTCAAGACGCAGGCTGGTCTGCGGGCCTTCTTCCCGCTGGTAGAGTCCGTCGCTACACAAGCGAATTGCGTCGGTGGCTCGCACCAACACCCGCCGCTCCTCCGCGTGAAAGGAGGTCGCTGCCAGAGACACGTAGCAGAGCGGCATGGGTCTACCCTACCAAGAGCCTAGAAGATCTGCTCCGTCTTTTCAACCCCCTGCGGCAAGTCACATCTCCCCCCGCACGCCCAGCGACGGCAGGAAGACGCGCAGGCTTTGTTCCGTCACAGCGCCGCCTGGATCTTGATTGATTTGGTACACTTCGCGCGTCAGTGTGGCATTGACGATCTCAAGGTAGGCACTGAGTGTGAAGGCATTGAACAGAAACCGCCGCTCGGCGCGCAGGTCCAATTGATAGAAGGCCGGCAAGCGAACAAAGGTCTCTGCCTGGGCGCCATTGACCAGGACCGGACGGCCGGTGTTGAAGTGCCCACGGGCGCCCAAGGTGTAGGCCGCGATCCGATACCCGACAACGGCATTCAGGATGTGGCGCTGGTCCCAGTCCGACGGACCGATCACCCCGCCACCCAGAGAACGCTGATTCTGTGACAGAGTGTACGAAATCCAGCCGTACAGTCGTTCCGTCATTGGGCGACGAACCAAGATTTCCAACCCGTAAGAGCGGGCATCGCGACGAACCAGGAAATCGCTGGCCAGCGGATCGGGCTTGATGAGCGCGGGGTCGCGCAGGTCAGTCAGAACGTACCTCTGCAAGTAACCGGTTAGCTCCAGCTCGAAGCCGGGCAAGCGCTTGGTGGCGATGCCGAGCGCGCCCTGCCATGAGGTTTGCAAGCCGTAAAGGGAGAGCCCGAAATCCTGCGCTGCGGGAAGCTGAACCCCGAGGCTTGGGGCCTGAGAGAAACTGCCCGCGCTCGCAGAAAGCCACGTCGTCGCATCGAGTAGAAGGCGCGTGGAAAGGCGGAAGTCCACGTGCTCCTTGGTGGTTGCATCAATGGTGTAGCTGTCCCACCGCAGGCCAGGCGTGACCCTCAGACGATCGCCAATGCGGAAAGTCGCCGATGCATAGCTACCCACCAGGACGGCCGCGCGTTTGCGGCCCAGATCCGAAACGCCGACTTCGCCCACGTTGGTCGTGGGCCGAAACCACTGCATCTGTCCGTCTGCACCGATCTGAAGATCCCAATGCTCGGCGCTTTGTTCGTAGGCAATACGCGGAAAGATCCCCTCGGCGGATGCGCTGATTGAATAGATGTCTTGCACGACGGGCGCCATACTGTGGTCGTGCCCCAGCGCGAGTTGCAAGCTGAGTTGCCCCTTCCCGAGGGCACGCCTGGCGCGAAAGCTCACGCGGTGGAACTGCAACTTGTATTCGTTGCTAAAGACCTGCTCACCAACCCGATAATTGAGGTCGTCGCCTGAGCCGAAAGCCAGCAGTGTCAGTGCCCATCCCCGTACCTTCCGATCGGCCCGGACCTGATAATCCCAATAGGACAGTTTCAGATCGTTGCGTAACAGCGACAGCAGCGCGCCGGTGTAGGAGTAGCGAAATGCCGCGGCGACCGCGCCATTGCCGTCGGGCAGCGGCACCGAAACCAGCGCGCCGGCGTCGTACAGCCGGACCTCGGCCGAGGCATGCGCGCGGTCTGCGAGCGCAGCGCGGGTTTCAGTCGCCACCACGCCCGCCACGTAGCGGCCGTATTGGGCAGGGTACCCGCCGGGATAGAACGACATGCTGTCGAAGAAGTACGGATGAATGACTGAAGGTCCGAGCGCCAGGTGAAACAACAGGGGAACTTCCAGCTGGTCGAGAAAGTAGCCGGTGTTGCCGGGATTCGAACCGCGAATGGCATAGATGGGCGCCGGCCAGGCCACCACAGCGACCCCGGGCAGCGACTCGATGGTGCGAAGCGGATCGCCGAGGGAACCCGGTGTCGAGGTCAACTCGGGACCTCGGAGGTCGACGCTTGGCTGATCCCGCTCGGCGGTCACCACGGTCTCGTAGATGGGCAGGTTGGGCCGCGGGAGCAACCGCAGGTGAAGCGGTGCCGGATTCGCACACGCATCGTAAGCTGCCAGCAACACCTCGTACCCGGGCGCCCGCACGGATATCGCAAGCTCGCCACAGGCGACCGCCAGCTCGAACTTGCCATCGTCGTCGGTTTCGCCCTTGGCCTGCCCGCCGTCGGCGGTCTTCGCCACGACGGTCGCTGAGACAACCGGACCACGCGATCCCTTGGCCAGGATCTGCCCACGCAGGTGGACCATGCGCGCGCCATCGCGTTCCGACGGCGACGAGGCGTCGGCGCCGACGTCCGGCGCTTCGGCAACGTCGGCATCCGGCACCGAACCGTTTGCCGTCGCAGCGCCATCGGCACCGGCGTCGATCGCCTGGAGAGCGACGATGCCAGCAAGAAGCAGCAGGGTGCTCACGGCAGGCGGGCCACCCAAAGCCCATCGTAGGGCGAAGCGAGACGGTTGCGGCTCAAGAACGCAACGGGCGTGCCGGAAGCCAAGCGATCGGCATCCGCAGGCACGTCGGCGAAGGCTCCGGGATCCACAGCCACTTGGTAGACATCTTGGGCAAGCACGGTCTTGGCGCCGGTTTCTAGGTCAACGAGGGTCAGATCTCCAGTCGAGGATGAAACCTGCCAATTGAGGAGAGCCAGCGCGCGCGTGCGGCCCAACGCGACCACATGTCCGCCGCTGGCGATCCCACGAGCGCTGCCTGCCTGAGGATCCACGAGGTAGATATCCTGGCGGTTTTCGTCGAACGAGCTGGCCCCCACGAGCAGCCGACCATCGCTGGTTTCCCACAGGGCACGAAATTCCTGGCCCTGCGGATTTAGCGGTATCCGCGGCAACGACGGGTCATCTGCGGAACCGAGGAAGATGGCGGGCTCGACGACCTTGCCGGCGGTGGGATATTTCACCGAGAGCCAGTGGCTGCCGTCGCGGGTGAACATGGACTTGCGACCATCGGGCGCGAAGGTGAGCTGGATGGGAATGCTGTCGAGGTCGCCGCGCGGCGGGCCCGCATCCGGATTCCAGACCGAATAGCCTCTTGGGGAAAAGCTCAGCCACAGCTCTTCTTGGCCAGGACGCCAGTCGTTCTCGGCGCTGATGGGCACCCCATTCGAAACAAGTGCATCAGAGTCGCCCGTCGTCCAATTGAAAAAGAACAGTCGGTTGTCGCCGTCGGACGTGGGTTCGCGAAACAGTAGCCAGTGCCCGTCGCTCGAGGACGACTCGAATTGCGCTTGCCCCCTCTGCGCAGGCAGAAGGACGCTGGCCGCCTGCTTGGTGTCGAGCAGCATATACGGAATGGCGCCGGCGTCCGTCGCCCACGAGACGAGCAGCTGCGCGGCGATATCGCTCTGGATTGGCGTGAACTCCACCATCGCGGTCGACGTGAGCAGCACCTCGGAAGGCGCCTTGGGCCGATTGCGATTGATGGTGCTTCCCGCCACGCCGACATCCCCGTAAAGCACGACGCCGTAGTACAGATCGTCGTCGACGAAGGCGGGTTCGGCCGTGCTGAGCGGCCCAACTTGCGTCGTGCCATCGGAATCGAAGATGAAGCCGCCTGCATAGACGCGGCTCCGGCTCGAAGAAAGAAGAAAGGGTGCCTTGCCGGCGCCGGGTGGCGCGAGGCTTTCCTCCTGCCCGGTGGCAAAATCGAACCGCGTGACGTATTCGAGGACGTCCGACTCAGGCCCGGACGGCTTGAGGTAGATCAGCCTGCCGCGGCTGTCCGTGCGGGGGATGTAGGTGGTGGGGGCAGCCCCGTCCTCCAGGATGAGGCCCTCGACTGTCGGTGGCACGCCGGCTAGGCCGTTGATGGTGGTTGAAAGCGACGCGTAGGGGAATCTGTAGAGGTCAAAGCCAGACGCGCCCCAAGGTCCGACCGGCCGAGCCGGCGACGGGACCAGCAGGTTCGACGGCACGCCATCTGCCTCGGATGCCGTGAAGAAAACGGCGGTCAGGGTTCGATCGAAAACAACGTGCTGCCCCAGGGGCGGGCTGCCCGCTGGCAAACACCCGAGCGCCAGGCATCCGACCGCCAAGGCGACCATCGGTCGACAGATGCTTGGCCGATCTGCAAGGGCGGCGCAGCGTGAGTGACGCATCAGCTGGAGAATCGCGCAGAAGTCGCAAGTGATCCACCTTCCCGCTCCTCCATGTGACGCGGCACACTCCCGGCAAAGGCCTCCGGGAGGGTTCTTGCCAGCTCCCACCGCGGGTTCCGCTGGCACGCACGCGCTGGACGCACGCGCTCTGTGGTAACATTTCCCGATTCTCGCCTCACCGGGTTTGACTAGGCTAGAGGGTTCGAGGCTACTTAATAGATATGGGGTCGATTCCATGAAGTACGCTGCCTGGAAGCACCAGTCCGCTTGGACCGCGACCGCGGTCCTGTGCGGCGCATTGGCGGGTTGCAACTCGCACCTCTTGCTTGAATCGAACGACGATGGCGGCATCGTGATCATCAAGCCGCCGCCGGTCACGCAGCCCCCGGACTTCGGAGACGCCAGTCTGCCGCCCAATCCATTTGGCGAACCCAGCCCGCTAGGAGGGCCCGATGCCGGCCCGGATGCCGTGGTCCAGCCAGGCCCCGACGTCCCGCCTGGCACGGAAGTGCAGGCCACCCCGGATGTCGCCAAGATCCCGGACGCGAGTCCGGATACCGGCCCCGAGGTGCAAGTGGAAACCCCGAGGTGCCCGTCGGGCACGATCCGCGTGCACGTGCGCGACGTCTGGTCGAACGCGGTCGACCCGCCGAGCCTGAAGACGCTGACCTCGCCGCCCTCGAGCATAGAGGTCATCGATGGAAGTACCTGGGCGACCTACGGCGCGCGCCAGGACTCCGCCAATTGCACGTACTACTCGGTGTGCTTGGCCACCACGGTCACCAAGATCCTCTTCAAGGCGATCGGCCCAGATTCTTGCCCTGCCGGCAACCAGTCGGGAAACTTCGACATCTCGTCTTTCAAGAACGCGACGGACATCTGGATCGAGTACAACGGGACCGACAG
>PMLH01000150.1 GCA_003159055.1 Myxococcales bacterium | reverse complement strand
CGTCCAGTTCCTTGATCCTCGCGTCGATCAGTCGGGAAGGGGATTTGCCCTTGGTCGCTGCGCTCCTTTGTTCCGAATCCATCGTCGTCCTCCGTTGGAATTCCTGCTCTCCGCCTTCGATGGCGAAGAACAGCCAAAGGGTTCGAGGTGGTGACGGCGCCGAGGTCAAGGCCCTGTACGCGTGAGCACCCAGCTTCTTGCGTCCGTGCGACCGACGTGGCCGGTGCTATGGTTCGGGCCATGGGGGATGAGTATGAAAATCGTGATTTTCGGTGCAACCGGTAACGTCGGGCGGCGCGTGGCCGCGGAGGCACTTCGGCGCGGGCATGGCGTGGTCGGCATCGTGCGCGACCCGGAGGCGGTCGAGTCACCTGTTCCAGGCCTTGGCCTCGTCAAAGGTGATGCGACCCAGCCCGCGAGCATCGGGGACGTGGCGCGTGGCGCGAACGCCGTGGTGAGCGCCATCTCGCCCCGGCCGAACGCGCGTGGCCTGCCCGCGCCGCTGCTGGTCGACAACGCGCAGGCCCTTATCGCCGGTCTTCCCCGCGCCGGCGTCACGCGTGTCCTCATGGTGGGTGGCGCTGGGTCGCTCGAGGTGGCGCCCGGCAAGCAGCTCGTCGATCAGAGCGGCTTTCCCGACCTCTACAAGTCCGAAGCCTTGGACGGCCGTGCCGCGCTCGAAGTCTGGCGCGCGCAGGGAACCGCCGCCGGCCTGGCTTGGACTTTCCTCAGCCCTGCCGTCGAAATCGCCCCTGGCCAGCGCACCGGTCGCTACCGCACGACCCGCGACAGCGTCCTCGCGGACTCCGCCGGCAAGAGCTTTATCTCCTTTGAAGACTTTGCCGTCGCCGTGCTCGACGAGCTGGAAAAGCCAGCGCACGTGGGACAGCGCTTCGGCGTGGCGTACTGAAGTCTCGGGCAGAGCCACTGTCGTAGGTGCCAATCGTTCTGGGGATTACCGTCGACAAGTGGCAGCGGCGGTAGGAAAGCGGACCCTTGTCCTACGCCTTGACGACACACTCGGTCGGACAGACGGTCTTGCAGGCCTGCTCAGGCTTGCCCTTGCACTCGTCGCACTTCGCCGGGTCGATCTCGTATTGAGCGTCGCCCTGGGTGATCGCTTGGTTGGTACACTCGGGCTCGCACGCTCCGCAGCTGATGCATTCGTCTGTGATCTTATTGGCCATCGAAGGTTCTCCGGTAAGGTGTTTCACCCGCGCGATCCGCTTTGGGGGACCGCATCGCGGGCGGCACCTTCTAGCCGAACGGCACGACGTCGTGAAGAAATTTAGCGCTCTTTCCACTTCTCAAGCTGCGCGCTATCCAATACTGCCCGTGTTTGGAACGAAAGGCCGTAGCGTATACTTGCATAGTTACGTATAATCGCATATAACAACTTCGTGGCCGCCACTGCCGCTCGCGTGCACGCCGATCTCTTCCGCCTCCTCGGCGATGAGGATCGCTTGCGCCTGCTCGCCCTGTGCGACGCGGAGGAGCTGACCGTGGGCGAGCTGTCCACGCTGCTGCGGCAGAGTCAGCCGCAAGTCACGCGCAAGACCCAGCCTTTGAGGGATGCCGGCCTGCTCGCCGAGCGGCGGGACGGTACGCGCATCCTCTTGCGTGCGGAGGCCAAGGACAATCCCATCGTGCTGGCAGCGCTGCGTGCGGGACAGGACCTGTGCCTGGCTGAAGGGCGGCTGGCGCGCATTCCCAAGATCGTGGCCAAGCGGGAAGAGACGGCGCGCAAGCTGTTCGACGACGGTGCTGCTGACGCCTCGCCCATGCCAGGTGTCTCGGTCGAACCTTTCCTGCCGCTCTTGTCCACTCTGTTGCCTGGGCATCACCTGGCCGTCGACGTTGGCTGCGGCGATGGCCTGCTCTTGCCCCTGCTGTCGCCGCTGTACGATCGCGTGATTGCGGTGGATCGCAGCGCGGCCCGATTGGCCAGTGCCGCCGCGCGGGTGGCGCAAAGCGGATTGCCCAACGTGCGCCTGCGCCAGGCAGAGACGGACGATAGCAACCTGGCGCAGGAGATCGCCAAGGCCGGTGGCGCGGATCTGGTGACCATCGTGCGCGTCCTGCAATTCATCGCCCGCCCGAGCGATCTGGTCGCCACTGCTGCGCATTTCCTCCGGCCGAGCGGGCATCTCATCGTCGCGGATCACGTGCCCCACAAGGACGAAAGCCTGCGCGAGCAAGGGCATGTGTGGCTGGGTTTCGAGCCCGACAAGCTGCGGGCCTGGCTCGGCGAAGCGGGACTTGCGGTCGTTGCTTGTGGCCCCTTACCCGGCGCTTTCACGCCGCCTCTTCAATTGATTATTGGAAAAAGAATCGTAAACCCATAACCCCGTTCAATTCGCGAAGGAGCAATCATGGATATCCGCAATGAATTTCCGGCCTACAAGGTCAAGGACATCACCCTGGCCGAGCTTGGCCGCAAGAAGATCCGCATGTCGGAAAAGGAAATGCCCGGTCTCATGTCCTTGCGCGAGGAGTTCGGCGCGGGAAAGCCGCTCAAGGGCGCGCGCATCGCAGGCTGCCTGCACATGACCATCGAGACGGCGATTCTCATCGAGACGCTGGTCGAGCTGGGCGCGGAGGTCACCTGGACCTCGTGCAACATCTACTCGACCCAGGACGAGGCCGCCGCGGCCATCGCCAAGGCCGGCGTTCCGGTGTTCGCGTGGAAGGGCGAGACCCTGCCCGAATACTGGGCCAACATCGAAACCCAGATCTCCGCCTTCAAGGGCGGCCAGGGACCGAACCTGTTGCTCGACGACGGCGGCGATCTTACCCTGCTCGTGCACAAGGGCGCTGAATTCGAAAAGGCCGGCAAGGTGCCCGATCCGTCCACGACCAAGGTGGAAGAGATGAAGGTCATTCTCACTCTGCTCGACAAGTGCCAGAAGGCGGACAAGACCCGCTTCAC
>PMLH01000456.1 GCA_003159055.1 Myxococcales bacterium | reverse complement strand
CTCGGAATGAACGCCCGTGCTCGCAACCTCGGCGACGCCCTGGCCTGCACTCACCAGCGTGCCTGAAAAGAGTGACGCAAGATCCTCACCACCAGGACGTTGAAGCTTCGTCTCGGTGGCCGAGGCCAATTTGCGAACCGGCGCGGATTCCCCAGTAAGCAACGATTCGTCCAGGGACAAGTTGATTCCTTGCCGAAGGAGCGCGTCGGCTGGCACTCGGTCACCTTCGGCAAGTATCAGAAGATCGCCTTGGACGACTTCCCGACCTGGGATGCGGCGGTGAACCCCGCCACGAATGACCAGAGCCCGTGGGCTAGACAAATCCCGCAGGGCATCAAGCGCGCGTTCGGTCCGCCGCGACTGGATGATGGTGATGGCCATGACCACGAAGACGAAGCCAAGGAGCATGACCGCTTCGGAAGCATCGCCAAAGAAGAGATACAGACCGCCAGCGACGATCAGCAGGATGAACATGGGCTCGCGCATAACTTCGAGCACAATGGCCAACAGGTCGCGCTTCTTTTGCGCGGGTAACTCGTTGGGCCCCTGCTTTGCAAGCCTCAGCCGGGCCTCATCCTCGCTGAGGCCCGTCTGGTTGCCGAGGTCGAGGGAGCGCTCAAACGCGGTCGCCACGGTCGTTCAATCCTGTCATGATCGTCTCACTTTCCGAACTGGCCTCTGCGCAGGCTGGAGGAAGGTGCATCGCACCTAAGCAGGATCCGGGCCATCAATCAGTCGGCAGTGATAACGGCAGTTTGCACGGCTGATGCGCCGCTGTCATGGCCGACTCATTCAAGATGAAGTAGCCTTCCATTCAATTCGAAGGAGAGGAGCCGGTCGACGAGAGTCGCGGCCGGCTCAGAACGCTTCGTTGAACTTGAAGAAGATGCCCCACTGGTCGGGCGCGAAGCCAACGTCGAATCGTAGGCGGACCATCCGGTCCGGCGGGAGTCCGATGCGGACGCCGGCGCCTCCCGAATAGGCCACGACCCGGGGATTGACGTCGCCAACGGCCCAAACCCGCCCGACATCACCGAATGCGGCACCCGAAATCGGTCCGAACATCGGCCAGCGCAACTCCGCGGTGCCCACGGCGAAATGCTGGCCTCGGAAGCGATTCGAGTAGTAGCCACGCAGCAGATCCGACCCACCGATGGCATAGTCGGTGGCATAGTTGCGATCCCCCGCGCTAACACCGCCATCGGCTCGCAGGGCCAGGACGAAATCGGGCGCGCGTAGAGCGACGAATCGGGTGAGGGTCAGCCCGGCCAGCGAGCGAAACGACGCGGCCCCGGCTTGCAGGCCGTACACCTCGGCCCACAGAGCCTCGCGGCCCCCTGAGCGGGTAGAAAATGCGTTGTCCCGATTGTCGTGGGCGATCTCCACGCGACCACCGGCGAAGGTTCCGTCGACGCGGCCTTCGCTGGCCGGTCCCAAGGCCTCGATATCCGACGCTTTGTGGTCGCGGATGTACCCGCCTCGTGCGTGAAGGCTGACCGAGGTGGTCTTGTCGAGCGCGTACACAAGGCCCAGGGCGCCGTCGAGCCGCAGGGGCTCGGTCTTGACGTAGACGTCGGGGTCGGTGGCCATGCCGGCACCGTAGTAGCGCTCCGCGAGTGAGGTCGCGCGGACCCAGAGCCGTGGCGACAACCTCCCCCAAAGTCGCCCAGCCACCACCTCGGCCTCGCCGTACGCGCGCACCTGCTGCGGCGACATGTACGCCTGGACCATGCCATGCAGTCCGCGCGGCTCGTAGGGATAGAAGAAATAGGCAGCCCCCAGCAGGAAGCCGGGCACCGGATCGTAACCGAAGATCGGCGACAGAACCTGGCCGGACGGCTTGCGCGAAAAATCCCGCACCTCCGCCTCGGCCTGCACAGGCGTGGCGGCGTCACCGAGCATCGCCGTTCCCACTGGCGTCCCTTCAATGTAGGTGGCCAGCGTGTCCATGCGGTACAGCTCGACCGGATCGACCTCGAAGGGCGACTTGGGCAGGACCACGAAGTCGGCGCGTGCCCCCGGGATGATGCGGCCGACATCGTCGCGCCCGATGGCCTGGGCCCCATAGACCGTGATGCCGAGCAACGCCTGCCCCACCGGGATGGTGCGCGTCGAGGCGCCGTCGATGGCCTCGCCGTCCGGTGCCTTGCCACTGACGGCGACCGCGACATTCGCCAGGGCCGACAGTCCCAGTCGATGGAATCCGTCGGGCAGATCGGGATAGGACTTCTCCGCCCCGAAGGGCCAGTCCGAGGTGAGGGCGGGTTCAAGGCCCGCATCGAAGAGCTCCCGGATCTGAAGCAGCGACGCGTGGGTATCCGCGGGAAGATCGCGCATCAGAGCCGGCAGGTCGTGCAGCTGTCCCGGCAGGAGCGTAAGCCGAAGGCCCGCCGCCCCCAGTCGACGAGGCAGGTCGCCGCCACCGCAACGACCGCAGTGGTCGAGCACGTCCGGCAGCGCTCCTGCCCGGCGCCGGGAAATTGTCGTGCGAGCCTCGACCAGTCTTTCGGCGCCCTCGCGTGACTGGGTGTGAAAGGCCGTTCCGAACGGACCCGCGAAGAGCATTTGATCGCGCAGCTCCTCGACCGAGTAGCGAGGCCCGGTGTCCAGCCGCTCTGCGCCCGAGACCGCCGCCCCGGCAGTCGACAAGGACGAGTCGAGAAAGTACTTCTCGCCAAAGTATCTGATTTGCAGCCCGGGCCGGCCGAAGGACCGTGCCCCAAGCGACTTCATCGCCAGCCGGGTCATCGACTCGGGACCGAACGACCGCATGCTGATGCGCAGCCTGAGCAGGCGTTTGTCGGCCATTCGCGCGTATTGGGCGCCCACCGTGGGAAAGAAGGTGTTGTCGCCCACCGTGGTGATTCCGAAGCGGACCGCCAGGTCCTGGGCGAGAAGCACAGCTTGGGCGATGGTCTCGGGCGGCAGATCGAGAGCGAGAGCCCGGATGGCGTCCCACGCGGCCTGGTCCACGAGGAGCCCAGTGGGAGTGCCCTGGTCGTCGCGCACCACCATGCCGCCCTTGGGTGACCGAGCCCGACGATCGATTCCAAGGTGTTCCAGGGCAGCCGGGCTCGCGTACACGTGGTGCCCTCCCTTGAGCAGCATCAGCACCGGTTTCGCGGAGGCCGGTGCGACGAGGTCCCGCATGGTTTCATGGGTTGGGAATCGCCCGCCCAGCACATCGAGGCCGACGTTGCGAACCACAACCCAGGCCCCGAGAGGCTGCGCGGCTGCCCGTGCCACGGCGCCTTTGACCTCGGAAGCATCGCGAGCATCGCCTGCGTCGACTTGCAGGAGGCCAAGTCCGCCGTCCAGCAGGTGCACGTGGGCGTCGACAAAGCCGGGCGCAACGAATCGGCCGGCCAAGTCGACCCTGCGAGCTTGGTCCCAGCGCTCTGGCAAAGGACCCGCGCCCGCGTCCAGGAAGCGGCCATCACCCACGACGAACCAATCGGCGTCCACGCGATCGGAGCGCCCGGTGAATACGGCGCCGTGATGGTAGACAGTCGGCGAATCTGCCGGTTCAGCTTGGCAAGGAAGCGCAAACAGTAGGAAAAGCAGCCGTCCAATCCACGGGACGAGCCAGAGTCGGCGAGTCATCTGACAGAATCCTCTCCATGCAGTGACACGGAATTATTTCTGGGATTCCGAACATGCCGGAGTGGTCACACAATTGCAAGACCGAGCCGTGACAGATTCACGGCATGGCACACACGCTCGCCTCTTGTCTACTGGTCAGGGAAAGGTCCCGTCGGTGGAGTGAAGTTCGCCGTGTAGCGGGCAACACCCTTGGTGATGCGGGCTTCATCGATGTAACCGTTGAAGAACGACTGGGGATTTGCAGATCCCGGATTCCCAACGCCCGCGCCAATCGCAAAGGTGGAAGTCGTGGTCGCATGAATCGCGGCATTCCCTGCGACGCCTCCGTCCGTGAACCAGAGACCGGCATTGCTCGCGGGATCCGTCCGCGTCCAATCGGGAACGCCGCCATCGCCGCCGATGCTCATCGATCCGATCAGCGTTCCATTCGCGAAATAGAGGAAGTCGGACCCATGCCGCACAACCGCAAAATGAGACCAAACATTGGCCGTTGGCGTCCACGAGACTGCGGGAACAACTTCGTCAGAGCCTGTAGTGGAGAATATGAAAAACACCGTGCCAGGCACCTGGTTATTCGCATTGGCTGTAGCAGCTGTCCAGTTAACGTCGTAGCAGACTTGCCAGCCCTGGTTGACAGAAGTGGGCCCCCAAAAGCTGAAGAACGTCGGAATTTCAAGCTGGCTCGGTACGCCGCCATTGAAGTACACGAATAACTCAACCGTAAAGTCACCGGCATAGAAGTTCCAGTCATCCGACGGCGGCGCGGTGAGATAGGCGCTCGTTCCGTCAAAATAGCCGCTCGACCCACCGAACACGGACTGGGTTGTTCTCGTCTGTGCAGAGCCATTCGGCGTCATCACGTGCCCCTTGACGTCGGTGAATGTCGTCGCTTTGTTCGCCCCGTCGAAATGCATCAGCAGCACGACATTGGAAAAGTAGGGATCGCTCTGTCCGGCATCAATCCTCCCACCGGCGTCAATGGTCGCCGCCTCGTCGGCACCTGGCCAGTCTGCAGCGCCGTCCAATGTGCTGCCTGTGCCCCCGGTGCCGCCGGTCGCTGGCCTGTCTGCCTGCGCGGCATCGACACCCGTGTTGCTGGTGCCTGTCGATCCGCCACCAGTGGTTGTCGATCCGCCGGCGCCACTGTCTGTAGAACCCCCAGTACTGGCCACGGCAGCATCAAGGTGAGCGCTGGCCCCGCCTGAGCCGGCCGAAGTCGTGCCCCCGGTTCCGCCGGCAATCTGCGCATCATTCGTAGTCGACGAGCTAGAGCAGGCCGCAAACGCGACAGCAGCAGACAGAATCAACGTCCGACGACGCCACTGGATTGGAAGACAATTCATGGTCATAGTTTCCTGGGGGCTCCTCTCTATGTTTTGCTTCTACTGAAGAACCAGGAGAAGCTCAAGGAGAACCTGTCCGACTGCGGCGACAGGTTCTGCCGGCTGCCTCAGCATCCATGGTTGAGAGAGACGCCTTGTGCCTTCATCTCGATGGCTTGAGCAGGACCTGCATCGCTGGCCGGGAAGCTCAACACGGCGTCGATGTCTAGGGTGTAGGGCGAGTTGGTGATGGTCACGCTGCCACTCGCCGAGGTGGCGTTTGCCGTGCCGGCGACCCTGACCCATTGCACGCAATCGGCGGCGCTCGACGGCCACAGAGTTGCGGATTCGACTCCCCAGCTTTGCGTAAGACTCAACCCCAACCCGGCATCCCGGCCACCACTGGGGCTCGCTAGTACCAGCGCCGTGCACAGGCCGGTCTGGGGATCGAACTTGGCGACCCCGGCACGATCGATGCCACCGATGTAGGTGCAACCGGAATAACTAGCCTCTTGCCCAGCGTCGGGCCCACCCGTGCCGCCAGTCGTTGCGGTGCCTGCATCTGTCCTCGTCGTACCGCCGCTGCCGGAGCCGCCGCTGCCAAGCACGCCGCCCCCGCCAGAACCGCCACTACCGACCTTGCCGCCCGAGCCGGAACCGCCGCTGCCCGGTGTCCCGCCGGTCGCGGTCCCGCCAGCACCGGTTGTCACGCCCCCGGTGTTGCGTCCGCCGGTACCACTCGTTGCAGCGCCGCCAGTGCCAGGGCCGCCTGATCCGCCCATGGCGCCGTCGCTCGTTCCACCAGAGCCAAGCCCGCCCGTCCCAGCTACCCCACCCACTGCGGTGATACCCCCGCTGCCAACTACACCCCCGCTGTCAGTGGCGCCGCCAGACGAGCTCGGAACATCGGGCGTCTGTCCTGCGTCCCTGTGGGGGGCGACAGACGATCCGCATCCGATGATACCCGCTCCGCCAGCCAGAGCGATGAAGCACAGAGTGCCAAGCCCCTTTTGCATGCGTGCAAGGATACAGAAAAAACAGCATCCCGAAAGGGCGGGGCGGGGCAAGCCTAGCTCCGAGCGAGATCCACCGCACACCTGCCGACGGCGAAGGCTGCGCTAGCCTGCCAAGCCCCCTTGAGTCGACAACGTGCGCCATCCCTGGTAAGCAGGCTCACGGGTGGGCGATGCCTTCCACTAACAGTTTCTATAGTTTTACCGATGGCAATGGTGTCGAGGTCATTGTCCAGCGGCTTGCCGACGTTCCCGAGCAATACCGAGAGCAGGCCAAGCACATCGACCTG
>PMLH01000430.1 GCA_003159055.1 Myxococcales bacterium | reverse complement strand
TCGAGCGGCAGGCCTCGGCTGCGGGCGAGGTGGGCTCGCGGTGGACAGTCAGGTCGCGCGATGGCGCCTCCTCCGTCAGCCGGTGCTTGGAGTCGGTCAGCAGGGGCAGAAGGCCAAGCAGCGGGGCCCCTACTAGCTCTTCCGCGGCCTCGGGTGTCTTGACCGTGTTGTCGAGCGCTTCGATAGCGACGGCAAGCATAAACCCGATCAGCAAGCCGAAGGCGATACCGAGAGAGACATTCAGTCTCAGGTTCGGGCTTACCGGGCCAGTCGAGGCAAGCGCGCGGTCCAGAACGCGGACATTGTTCGCACGCTGCAGGCCGGTCAGGTCTACCTCTTTGTGGCGCTGGGTGACCTGGCCGAAGACCCTTGCGTTGTTCTCGGCATCGCGGGCCATGGGGCGGTACTCGACCTCTAGCTTGGAGAGGTCCAGGGCCAGGTTCTTCTCTTGGTGCATCCACTTGGTCAGGGCCGCCTCGGTGTCCAGGATGGCCTGGTAGCGCTTGTCGAATGCCTTCAGCACCTCGTCTAGCTCGCGGTTGTACTCGCGACGGGTGGACTGAATCTGCTGCTGGATGTTCTCGATCTTGGGGTGCTTGTCCCCGTAGCGCGATTCCAGATCGGCCTTGATCTTCAGAAGGTCGAGATAGTTCTCGCGCAGCTTGGTGACGACGACGTTGTCCCGGATCTCGGGCAGGCTCTCCTTCTCTGCGATGTCGTTCTTGGCGGCGAGAATCAGCTTGCGGATGGACTCGGCCTCGATCCGCTTGGTCTTGACTTCGGCTAGCTTGGCATTCAGGGCCTGGATGTTCTGCCGGTTCATGCCCTGCCGATCATCCAGGCCCAAGTCGAGCAGGCTGCGTTCCTTCTTGAACTGGTAGAGCGCGAGCTCCGAGTCTTCCAGCTTCTTGCGCAGGTCAACCGCTTGTTCGCCTAGCCAGCTACTGGCCGATCGGGCACCTTCCAGTTTGTAGTCCAGGTTGCGCTCAACGTAGGCGTCCGCGAACCCATTGGCGATTCTTGCCGCGCGATCGGGATCTCGGTCACGCGCCGTGATGTTCGCGATGCGTGATTCCCGAACCCCAGCGACGTTGGTTTGACCAAGCAGTGCCTCAACCTGGTCCATTCGACTCGGCCGTTGTCCCCCTTCAGCAGGGATGCTTGGAGCCGGTCCCAACCGATCGAGGACTTTCTGCGCGATTTCTCGTGAATGGATGATGCGATACTGGGTCTGGTAGAATTCCCGCGAGGTGGCGGCCATCTCGATGACGTCCTTGACACCTTCAAGCACCTGGGGGGCGGTGGTTTCGATGACCAACGAGCAGGTTGCCTCATAGGTCTTGGGCTGCTTAATCGTGTACACAACGGACACCGCCAAGCCCACGATCAGGGTGGCTGCGATGATGCGCCAGCGCTTTCGTAGCAGATGTAAGTAGTGGCGCAGACTCAGCGTCCCGTCAGGGAGCTTGGTTGGCGATGCAGGCGCAGTCTCCATGGGTCAGTCACGCTAACTGGAAAATAGGGGTCGTGCAATGACGACACGGACGAGGCTCGGACGACGCGGGTGGGGCGCGTGCTGCCTGCCAGGCGTCACATTGCCTCGCCGATCAGGTCCACGAACCTGGCGACCGAGTCGCGCAGATCGAAATGCTCGCGCACGAATGCCTCTCCCGCCTGGCCCGCGCTCGCGCGCAGGCCAGGGTCCAGAAGGAATCGCGTCATCTTCCCGGCCATCGCCTCGACGTCCCCGACGCCCACCAGGTGCTGATGGTTGCTTGGAGGTGTCGCTTCCTGCATCTCCGGTCGGTTGGAGGCGATCACCGGCAGGCCCACAGCTTGCGCCTCCAGCAGCGCGTTGGGACAGCCTTCGTACCGAGAGGGGAAGACGAAGACGTCCATGGCAGAGAGCCAGCCGGGCACACTACGCTGAAGCCCCGCGAAGGTGACGCTGCCCTCCGGGCACTGAGTCCGAACCTGCTCCTCAAGCTGGGGTTTCCTGGAACCGTCGCCGACCAGGACCAGTCGCGCCTCTGGCGCGGCCTCGCCCGAGTTGGCCTTGAGCAGCCTGGAAAAGGCCGCGATGGCGACCTCCTGAGCCTTGGGAGGCGTGAAGGAACCCACGTGTCCGAAGACGACCGCCTGCGGCGGAATTCGTAGTTGCTCCCGCACTGCCGCCCCGGCGCCCGCGTCGCGCGTGAAGCGCTGCAGATCGATACCGTTCCGCAGTACCACGAAGCGCGGAAAGCGGAGCAGCGCCTCCGGGAAATGCGCGCGCAGCACCGCCTGGCTGTTGCCGAGCACCTTGGTGGCATGGCAGCAGACCTGAAGCCGTAGGAAACGGGCGACTGCCTTTCGAGCGAGGGTGGGCTTGTAGCCGAAGCTGGTGCTCCGGTATAGGGCGATGCGCCGAGGCACGCCAGCGATGCGGCCGGCGACGAGCGTAGCCGCCGCGAAGTCCCCGCCGAAGTCACAGACCGTTTCATACCGCCCGCGCCTGAGGATGCCGACCAACCGATAGATATAGGGCAAAGACGCGTGCGTGTAGGGACACCTGATGATCGAGCTGCCCGTTGCTTCGACATCCGGGCCCAGGACTCCGATCTCCGGGCCGGTTACGCAGATATCGATCTGCAGCTTGTTGCGGTCGGAGCCGCGAAGCACCCTGAGTATGTAGGTCTCGATGCCCCCGACATTGAGGCTGTGCACGATGAAGAGCGCACGCGGGGGCCGACCGTCGGTCCGAGGACCGCACTCGCGCCTGTCACTTCCGGGCAAGCTCATTGCCTTTCACTCCCGAATCACCTGCTCCAGCTTCCCTTGCGGCGTCAAGGGAATTGAATCCAGCCATCGGGTGCTGATGGTCCAGTCGCCGAGGATGTTCCTGACTGTCTGCGAGAGGTGCCGCTCGCGTTCGGGGGAGAGGCCTTTGCCCCTGAGGCGAAGCTCCAGACAGTGGTTGCCGCGGATCACGACCTGGAACTGATCGACCTCCGCGTATTCCTTGAAGAGGTGATTCCAAAAGAGGCAGCTGATGCTGGTCCCGTCTTCGAGCTTCAGCAGGCCGGCGCTGCGGCCGTGTAGCTGTTGCAAGGCCTTGATCCCGCTCTCGTCGAAGTCCTCGGCCGCGTAGCAGCCAATATCCCCGCAGTCATAGCGGAGGAACGGGCTGCCACGACAGACCGTATGTGTCCAGACCAAGCGGCCGAGCGCCCCCGGCGCGGCGGGGCGGCCATCCTGATCGAGCACCTCGACAAAGAGGAGCGGGCGCAGGGGGACCATGCGCCCGGTCCCCGCGTCCTCGTAGGCC